>VGPE01000017.1 GCA_016875645.1 Chloroflexota bacterium | reverse complement strand
TCGGCGACGGGCTGTACGCCGCCTGGCTCACGGCCGCCCGAGAGCCCGACGATGTGAGCATCCTGCCCGGCGGCACCTACCCGACCGCCCGCGCCGGCGCCCTCCCGGCGGCCATCGGCGCCGGGGCGGCCGCGCGCGGCGTGGTTGCGGGCGCGGGCATCAGTCGGGGCGTCGCCGCGGCTGTCGACGGAGGCAGCAACAACTGGGCGGTGGTCGGCTCCCGCAGCGCGTCGGGGGGCGCGATGGTCGCGAGCGATCCCCACATGCCCTACGAGGCGGCATCCTCCTTTTACGAGATCCACCTGTCAGGCGGATCGTTCGAGGCTGCGGGCGCCGGGTTCGTGGGGCTGCCGGGCCTGACGTTCGGGCGCAATGCGCATCTCGCCTGGGGCATCACCAACAACATCTGCTCGCTGCGCGACCTGTACGTGGAGCGCGGCCCCGACGCCGTGATCGGCGAGCGGGCGGAGACCATCGCGGTCGCCGGCGGCGAGCCCGTCTCGCTGCGCGTGCAGGAGACCCGCCACGGACCGATCGTCGACCGCCTGCTGCCGCCGGCCGCCGCACAGCCCGGTCCGGTGTCGATGCGCTGGGTGGGCCAGCTCGACTGCGACTGGATCGCGGCGCAGTTCCGGCTGAACCGCGCCGGAGGGATCGAGGCCGCCTTCGACGCGATCGGCGGCTGGCTGGCCCCGACATTCAGCCTCGTGCTGGGCGACGACCGCGGCCGGATCGCCTACCACGCGACCGGCGCCGTCCCGATCCGGGAGCGCCCGGAGCGCGGCTATCGCGACGGCTCCGACCCGGCGGACGACTGGGCCGGCCTGATCCCGCCCGAGGGCATGCCGCAGGTCATCGACCCGCCCCGTGGCTGGCTCGCGACCGCCAACAACCGCCCCGCCCCCGACGACTTTCCGTATCCGCTGTCGGGGACGTGGGACGAGGATCATCGAGCTCGCCGCGTCGGCGAGCTCATCCGGGCAACAGAACGCCACGACCGCGCCACGTTCGGCCGGATGCACGGCGACGTGCTGTCGGTCCGCGCCCGGCTGGGGGCCGGACATCTCGTGGCGGCGCTCCGTGGGCGGCTGACGGCGGACGACGAGGGGGCGCTCGCGATCCTCGACGGCTGGGACGCCCAGGCCCGAGCCGATTCCGCTGCCGCCGCCATCTGGGAGGTGGCGTTCACGCGCTGGACCCAGGCCGTTGCCGCCGAGCGGCTGCCCGCCGAGTCGGTCGACTTCGTGGCGAGTTTCAGCAGCGGCTTCGCCCGGCGCCTGCTGGCCGCCGACGAGGCAGGCTGGTTCGCGTCGGAGGCCCGCCGGCTCGACGTGCTGGCTTCCGCGGTCCATGGTGCGCTCGAGGAGCTGCGGACCGCGCTGGGCCCGGACCCGGCCGCCTGGCGCTGGGGCGACCTCCACCGCTGGGGCCCGCGTCACCCGCTGTCGGGGCGGGGCGACCTCGGCCAATTGCTGGATCGCCCGACGGTCCCGATCGGCGGCGACGGCGCGACCGTCCAGAACACGGCGGTCCCCGGCGGCCGGATCCCGGCATCCAGCCCTGGCTACTGGCGCAACTGGGAGGCCGCGGGCGGTGCCGGCTACCGCCTCTTCGCGGATCTGGGCGACCCGTCGGGCTCCCTCTGGACGATCACGGCAGAGGGCCAGTCGGCGCACCCGGGCAGTCCCCATGCCAACGACCAGGTGGCGGATTTCGCGGCAGCGCGGTATCGCGAACTGCCGCTCGATCGGGGCCGCGTCGAAGCCGCGGCGCGCCACCGGCTGGTGCTCCGGCCGTGATCGTCGACGTCCATACCCACACCCCCACCCATCGCGATCAGGTCCCCCCCGACGAGCGCGTCGTCAACGCCGCCTGGCGGCCCGACCGCGAGGTCATCGCCACCACCACCTGGGCCGACTACGAGCGTTCGATGGACGAGGCAGCGGTCGATGTCGCGATCACCTGCCTGATCGCGGCCAAACGTGACGCCACTGGCCTGTCCGTGGACCTGGGCCGCATCAACGACCTGACGGCGGAGTTCGCGGCCGCGGCGCCGCGGCGGAGGGTCGGCTTCGCCTCGGTCCACCCGGACGACCCGCGGGTGATGGAGGACCTGGAGCGCTCCATCGGCGATCTCGGCCTGAAGGGCCTCAAGCTGGGGCCGAACTACCAGGACTACGAACCGCTGTCGCCCAGCGCGTTGCGGGTCTACGGCTGGGCCCAGGAGCACCGGCTTCCGATCCTGTTCCACCAGGGCACCTCGCCGATCCGTATGGCGCCGCTGCGCTACGCACACCCGCTGGTCATGGACGAGGTCGCGATCCGCTTCCCGGAGCTGCGGATCGTCATGGCGCACCTGGGCCACCCCTGGCAGGCCGACACGATCGCGGTGATCCGCAAGCACCCCAACGTCTGGGCGGACGTCTCGGCCGGGTTCTACCGCCCGTGGTCCTTCTACACGGCGATGCGCCTTGCGACCGAATGGAACGTGATGCCCAAGCTGCTGCTGGGATCGGATTACCCCATCGCGTCGACCGCGGAGACCATCGCCGGCATGCGCGCGCTCAACGACATCCCGCGGGCGTCAGGCCTGCCCGGCGTCCTTGAGGCAGCCATCGAGGTGATCATCGAACGTGACGCCCTCGCCTGCCTCGGCCTGGAGGACCCGCGGTGAGCGCCGAGGGCCGCCTCCGCGATCTCGGCATCGCCCTGCCGGCCGCCACCGGTCCGGGCGCCAACCGCGTGCCCGCGGTGACGACGGGCCGCCTTGTCTACGTGTCGGGCCACGGCCCGGGTCCCGGTCCGGACGGCCACGTGCCCGCCGGCAAGGTCGGTCGCGACCATACCGAGGCCGAGGGCTACGTGATCGCGCGCTCGGTCGGGCTGGGGCTCCTCGCGACGCTACGTGCCGAGATCGGCTCGCTCGACCGGGTGACGCGCGTCGTGAAGGTGCTGGGTATGGTCGCCTGCCCGCCCGAGTTCACCACCATGCACAAGGTCATCGACGGCTGCTCCGACCTCTTCGTGGAGGTGTTCGGGCCCGAGATCGGGCGTCATGCCCGATCTGCCGTCGGAATGGCCAGCCTGCCCCTCGACTTCCCGGTGGAGATCGAGGTCATCGTCGAGATCGGGCCCGGCGCCTGAGGGGGGACACGATGCTGATCGGATACGTCAGCGACGAGCAGCACGTCGCGATCGAGGATGCGCAACTGGAGTTCTTCCGCGGCGAGGGCGAGGGCCGCGAGTCGGTCGAGGCGCACTCGCGCGCGAGCGGCGCCGTCTACGCGGACATCGTGCCGGGCGCCTGGACCCTCGCGATCGGCAAACCCGGGTACACCCGCAAGCTGGTCGACGTGGAGATCCGGCCGGGGATGCGTCCGCGGCGATTCCGACTGATGTCCGACCGGCTCCTCGGCTACTGCTGGCCCAAGTGGGTCCGGTCGGGCGAGCCGACCGAGCTGCGGATCCACGCGATCGAGCCGTTCACCGCCTCGATCTGGCGGTACGGCTGGACCAAGCAGCCGATTGCCGACCTCGGGCTGTTCGAATCGTTCGGGCCCGGGGGGGACCGCCAGATCCTGCCCGACGAAGATTTCGCGGCCAGCGGCTGCGACTGGAACTGGCACGGCCGGCCGTTCGGGGCCGATGAGCGAAACGTCATCACGGCGCCCGACAAGCCCGGCCTCCTCTACGTCCATCTCCAGTCACGCTCGGGGGCGTTCTTCAACTTCCCGCTGATCGTCGCGCCGGCCGTACCCACCGCGGACGTGGCCGTCCTTGCCAGCACGATGGACTGGAACGCCTACAACGACTTCGGAGGGCGGTCCAACTACGTGGCCGCCGGGGAGCTGCCCGCGGAGCCGGCGGTCAACGTCCGCCAGGTTTCGCCGTTCCTTCGCGACACGGGCGGTCGCTGGTGGAACCGGCCGGACAACGACTATGCACCGCTCTCGTTCGACCGCCCCGAGCCGGTGAACCGGATCGACCTCGACGAGGAGATCACGACGCCGATGCGGCGGTTCGGCAGCGAACACGTGGCCCCGGCCACGTGGCGCCTCCTGGGCTGGCTGGAACGCGAAGGGCTCGCATACGACCTGTACGCTGAGAACCAGCTCGACAGCGGCGTCCTGGACCTGGACCGCTACAAGATCCTGATCCTGGACGCGCATCCCGAGTATTGGACGCGGCGGATGTACGACACGGTCAAGGCCTGGGTCTTTGAGCGCGGCGGCCGGCTCATGTACCTCGGCGGCAACGGCCTCGATTGCGAGGTGGAGCTGGTCAACGACGGCACGGCCGGCGTCTACCTCAACGGCGACCAGAGCTACTACGTCACGAACCGCGACTTCACGGGCGGCCCCTTCTCGTTCTCGCCGCGGCGGATCGAGCGCGACGGGCGCTTCGAGTGCCCGGCGAGCCTGCTCGGCGTCCGCACGACGCTGACGGGGATGGGCACGGGCGCGCCGTACCGCTTGCTGGACGCCGATCACTTCGCGTTCGAGGGCACGGGCCTGCGCACCGGTGACGCGTTCGGCCACGCCGCCCTCGACCTGCGCAACATCGGGCTGGGCGCGTCCGGCCACGAGACCGACCGGACCTGCGAGCACGCTCCCGCCGGCACGCGCATGCTGGCGAAGGGCCTGAATCCCCACGAGGGCGGCGCAGAATCGGTCTACTTCGAGACGTTGTCGGGAGGCGCCGTGTTCTCGACCGGGTCGATCAGCTGGATCTGCAGCCTGCCGATCGACGAAGGCATCAGCCGCATCACGTCCAACGTCATCCGCCGGTTCACGGCCGGTGGACGTCCGTCCGTCGAACGCGCCCCTGCCGGGGCCAAGCAGGAGGTACGACCGGCATGACCACGCCACTGCGCGATGCATTCGGCACGGTGAACCGCCAGCGGCTCATCGACATGGCCCTCGAGGTCACCCGGGCCCACATGCCCGACCGCAACGAAGGCAAGCGCGCCGAGGTCGTCGCCGACTACCTGGCCCACCCGCGCATCGACGTGCACGTCGACCCGGCCCTGCCCGGGCGACCGAACGTCATCGCGCGGATCAAGGGGACCGGCCGGGGGCCAGGACTCCTGCTCAACGGGCACCTCGACGGCGGCTTTGTCCAGACCGGCTGGACCCACGACCCGATCGAAGGCTGGCAGGACGGCGACCTGCTCTACGGCGGGGCGATCAGCGACATGTACGGCGGCGTCGCCACGATGATCGAGACCATGCTCATGGCGGCCGAGGCCGAGCCGCTGCCGGGCGACCTCGTCTACCTCGCCAACATGTATCACGACTCCAACGGCCTCGGCACCAAGTACGCCCTCGCATCCGAAGGCAACTGGCCGGAGTACGGCATCAACGGCGAGCCCACTGCCAGCGGCATCCTGACCACCCACGGCGGCTGCGTGAAGTTCCAGGTGGACTTCACCGGCCGGATTGCCCACGTGTCACGCTCGGAGGACGGCCGCGACGCGCTCTCGGCGGCGGTGGACGTGTACCAGGCGCTGCGGACGGCCAAGTGGACGCACGAACCCGATGCGGATCTCTCGGCCCATCCGCGGTTCGTCGTCGGGGTCATGCAGGCCGGCACCGCGCCCGGCGCCGTTGCCGACACGGCCACCCTCCAGGGCGACATGCGGACGGTGCCCAGCCAGTCGTGGCAGACCATCCGGGCCGACCTCGAGCGGGTCATCAGCCAGACCGTGGGCGATCGCGCGGACATCGGGACGAAGGTCCGCTGCATCGTCCGCCAGCGAGCGTTCGTCGGCCCCAAGAGCGGCCGGCTGTTCGATGCCCTGTCGGGCGGCCACCGCGACGTCTACGGCACCGACCCGGCGGTCAACGCCGAGACGGCGGCCCAGAGCTTCGTGACGGACGCGGTCGACATGCACTACGCAGGCATCGAGACGCTGGTCTACGGTCCGGGCTCCTGGTTCTTCGCGCCGGACGAGTCCATCTCGGTCGACGAGATGACCAGGGCGGCAAAGGTCTATCTCGCGACGGCGTACCGGCTCATGGGCGCCTGAGCCGTGGCAGCCCCGGAGTTCGACGCTCATGCGATGACATCGGCTGAATCAGCGGATCGAGCGTGACGCCGACCCCCGGGTCAGCCCTGGCGCGGCCGGTCGAGGGGTCCGGTGCGATGCCAGCGCAACGGCGGGCTGCACCAACCATCCCGCGGGCCGGGACGGAGGCGAAGCCCGCGCTCAACCGCACCGCGGACCGATGCCATCGCACGCGAACGGGCTTCGGGCCGTGACGGAACGGCGGCCCGTCAAGGTCGCGCTCGTCGGCGTGGGCGTCATGGGCCGGGACCACGCCCGGATCCTCGCGACGTCCGCGGGCGCGGAACTGCTGTGGTGCGTGGACCTGGACGAGGCGGCCCGCGAGCGGACGCCCCCCGGCGTTCCGTTCACCACGGACCTCGAGCAGGCGCTCGACACGCCCGGCCTCGAGGCGCTGTTCGTCGTCACGCCGCAGCGCTTCCACGAGGAGAACATCCGCGCGGCGTTGGAGCGCGGCCTGCACGTCTTCTCCGAGAAGCCGATGGCGCACACCCTCGATTCGGCGGACCGGATCGTCGCGCTCGGTGCCGCTCACCCCGGCCGGCTGGTCTTCGGCCACATGATGCGGTTCGATCCGCGCTGGATCTCCGTCCGCCGCGCTGTTGAAGACGGCCACCTGGGCAGTCTGGTGCACCTGTCGTGGCATGGCTTCACGCCCGATTACGAGGGCCGGGCCCTCGCCGACCGGATCGGCCTTGTCAATGAGAACGCGATCCATGGCCTGGACCTGCTCCAGTGGTTGGGAGGACCGATCGAGCGGGTCTACGGGGAGGTCAGCCGGACCGGCGTCGCGGGCGAGGGCCTCGTGGATTCGGCCGCGGCCACGCTGCGCTTCGCCTCGGGCGCGATCGGCACGGTCCAGACCGACTGGGCGCTGCCGACAGCGACCGGCGTGATCTCGCAGTCGCGGGCCACCTTCGTCGGCTCCAAGGGCGTCGCCTGGATCGACGCCCGCGACTCTGGGGTCGGCATCCTGTCCACGCACGCGACCCCGTCGTTTCCGTCCACCCTGGTCTACGACGACCCGTCGGGCGCCCAGCAGGGCCTCTACCGAGTGGAGGACGAGTTCTTCCTCGCCCGGGTGCGGGACGGGCGCGACTGGCCGATCGGAGCAGACGCAGCCCGTTCGGCGCTGGCGGTCGCCCTGGCGGTGGAGCAGTCGATCGCGACCGGCCGGCCGGTGACCGTCGCGGACATGGGCTGAGCCGGGAGGCGACAGGAGAGCGTGATGCACTACGCCGTTCGGAGCCTGAGCGTCGGAACCTTCGAGGAACCCGGCTACGCCGTCTACTGGATGGCGAAGGAGCCCGAGTGGGTGTCGCTCCGCCTCCAGTTGATCCTGATCGAGGGAAACGGGATCCGTGCCCTGGTCAACACCGCGCTGCCCGACGACCTCGCGGCCCTGCGGGCAGACCTCCCGGCGATGATGTGGGGCCCCGACGGCGCCAGGGGCGCCATCGTCCGCTCGCCGGCGGAGATGCAGCGGGCAGCGCTCGCAGCCGCCGGCGTGAGCCCTGAGGACATCACCCACGTCATCCTCACCCCGATCGTGCGCTACACGACCGAGACGCTCGACGCCTTCCTGGCCGCGAAGATCGCACTGTCGAAGGCGGGCTGGATCCATTACCACACCACCCATCGCCATCCGCACGATTCGCGGCGCGCGTTCTCGCAGAAGGATCTGATCCATCTCGTGACCGATTGGTGGGACCGGGTGATCCTGCTCGAGGACGAGCACGAGCTCGCGCCCGGGCTCCGCACCTGGCAGTGCGGCGTGCACCATCGGAGCACGCTCGTCGTGGAGGTGGATACGGCCGAGGGGGTCGTGGCGGCCAGCGACGCCTGGTTCGTGTACGAGAACGTCGAGGGCGAGAACCCGCGGCCGCTCGGGCTCAACGAGAGCTTCGAGGAGATGTTCCGAACGAATGCCCGGGCGCGCCGGACGGCCGACCACATCATCCCGCTCTACGACCACCGGGTCTTCGAGCGCTACCCCGGCGGGATCATCGCGCCGCGGCGATGACGCGCAGCTTCGGTCTGGACGACTTCGCACGGCTCGTCGAGGTCCGCGACCCACAGCTCTCGCCCGACGGCCGACGGGTGGCCGTCGTCCTCGAGACGGTCGACGAGGCGGCGAACCTCCTGCGCCGGCGCCTTCTGGTCTTCGATGTCGCACGCCCAGGCCGCCGGCGGACGATCGCCACCGGGTCGGGCAAGCTCGGGTCGCCGCGCTGGTCGCCCGATGGGACGCGGCTTGCGTACCTCACGGATCGCCGATCGAAGGACGGCACCGCGCAGCTCGAGGTCCGGGTGATCGCCGGTCGCTCTGGGCCGCCGACCCGGCTGACCTCGTTCCCGATGGGGGTCGCGGCACCGGCGTGGTCGCCCGACGGCGAGTGGCTCGCCTTCGTGGCTGGCGGCGCGGACAGGCCCGGCGACGAGGTCCCGGCCGTCGAGACCGACCCGAAGCGCCGCTTCGTCCGCGTCCGCGGACATCGCCACAGGCTCGAGGGTGCCGGTCATGTCGGGATCGGCGAACCGCACGCACATCTCTGGATCGTGCCCGCGGCCGGCGGCGAAGCCCGCCAGGTGACGGGCGGCCCATCCGACGACGGCGATCCGGCGTGGTCGCCCGACGGACGCTCGATCGCCTTCCTCTCGGATCGGTCGGCCGACCGCGACCGGCATTTCGGCGGCGAGGCCGTCCACGTGGTGAACGTCAAGTCCGGGAGGGTCCGGCGCCTGTCGCCCGAACGGACCACCGCCAGCCTGCCTGCCTGGTCGCCCGACGGGCGCTCGATCGCCTACCTGCGCAGCGACAGCCCGAATCGCCTCGACGGCCACCATAACCGGCTCTGGGTGGTGAGCGTCCGCAGTGGCGACGAGACCTGCTGGAGTGCCGGCGAGGACCGCAGCGTCGGCACCCGGCCCGGTGGCTACACCACCCCTTCGCGGCCGGTCTGGGCCGCTGATTCATCCGCGATCGTCGGGATCCTGGCCGACGCTGGCACGGCGCAGCTCGCACGCTTCACGCCCGGGCGCGTGGAGCGGCTGACCGACGATGCGGCCGTGATCGAGGAGATCGCGTCCGATCGGAGCGGCGGGCGCGCCGTCCTCCTGCGGACCGACCCCGTGACGCCCTCGGAGCTGTGGTCCTGGGAGCAGGGTGGCGCCCCGCGGCGCCTCGCCGGATTCAACGACGACCTCATCGCGGTCGCTGCGCCACGGCGCCCGGCCCGCCGGACGGTGGCACGGCCCGATGGCCTCCGGGTCGACGGATGGCTCACGGTGCCCGGCGTGCCGCGGGGCCGCAGGCTGCACCCGCTGGTCGTGTCGGTCCACGGCGGGCCCCACAACGCCTTCGGCGAGCGATTCGGGGAGGACCTCCAACTGCTGGTCGCCGCCGGCTATGCCGTGCTACAGGTCAACCCGCGCGGCAGTGGCTCCTACGACGAGTCGTTTGCGCGCGCCGTGGTCGGCGACTGGGGCGGCGCCGATTTCGAGGACATCCTGGCCATGCTCGATGACGCCCTCGCCGACCGGTCGTTGCGGCTCGACCCGGGTCGGGTGGCCATCACGGGCGGCTCGTACGGCGGTTTCATGGCCTGCTGGGCGATCACCCAGACGGATCGCTTCGCCGTCGCGATTGCCGGAGCCCCGATCGTGAACTTCGAGAGCGAGTACGGGACCGCCGACATCGGCCCCACGTGGTTCGAGCGCGAGCAGCTCGGGACGCCGTGGGCCGACCGCGAACGGTACGCCGCCCGCTCGGCGATCCGGCTCGTGGAGCGTGTGCGCACGCCGCTGCTGCTGTACCACGGGGAAGCAGACCTGCGGTGCCCGATCGAGCAGAGCGAGCAGTTCTTCAGCGCCCTCGTCGCGCTAGGTCGCGAGGTGGAGCTGGTCCGGGTCCCGGCCGAGGGCCACGTCCTGCCGAGCGACGCTTCGCCGGTGCACCGCCGGATGACGCGCGAGGTCATCCTCGAGTGGTTCGGGCGGTACCTGAAGCCCGGGGCATGATGCTCGATCTGGTGATCGCCGGCGGCCAGGTCGTCGATGGGACGGGGTCGGCGCCGGTCCGGGCCGATGTCGGGATCGCCGGCGGCCGCATCGTCGCCGTGGCCGACCTCACCGCTGCCGAAGGGGCCGCCAGGTTCGACGCGACCGGCCGGGTCGTGGCGCCAGGCTTCGTCGATATCCACAGCCACAGCGATTTCACGCTGCTCGTGGATCCCGCCGCTCAGAGCGCCCTCTCGCAGGGGGTCACGACTGAGGTCGTCGGCAACTGCGGGCACGGCTGCGCGCCGCTCGGGGGCGCCGGCGATCCGCGGTTCACGGGCAACATCTATGGCTGGGGCGAAGGCGTGCGCGCGCTTGACTGGCACTCCGTGTCGGGGTACCTCGACGCCCTCGAGGATGCTCGGCCCGCGATCAATCTCGCGACCCTGGTGCCGTTCGGGAACCTGCGCCTGCTCGCGATGGAGGACCAGTCGGGACCCGCACGATCGCACGAGCTCGCGACGATGACGCGTGAGCTCGAAGCCGGCCTCGACGCCGGTGCGGTGGGGCTCTCGACGGGCCTCGAGTACCCGGCGGAGGCGAGTGCATCGGGTGGCGAGCTGTACGCCCTCGCCTCGACGGTCGCCCGACGCGGCCGCCTGTACGCGACGCATACTCGCGACCGCGGAACCCGGGTGGTGGAGGGCACGCATGAGGCGATCGAGACCCTGCGAGCGACCGGGGTCCGAACGCAGGTCGCCCATATCCTCGCGCGGCGGGGCTCCGGCGGGGTCGAGGCGAACGCGCGGATCGCCGAGCTGCTCGAGGGCGCGGCGTCGGACGGGCTGCCGGTCGCATGGGACGTGCACACGCGCACCTTCGGGATCACGAACCTGAGCAGCGCACTCCCGCTCGCTTCGAGCGCGCCGGGCGAGCTCCGCGTCGACCGGGGCGATCCGAACGTCGTGTCGAGCTTCGGGCGCGCCGGATGGGACCGCGCGTACCTGCTCGAGGCCGGCGTGGAGGGCAGCGTGGCCGACGCGGCCGCCGAGCGCGGAGTGACGCCGCGCGATCTCCTGGTCGCCGTGCTCGAGGCCGCGACTGCCGCCGGCGACGTCCACCGGCCGATGATCCTCGGGCACACCTACACCGAGGAGGACATCGCGGGCGCCGTCCGGACGTCGCGCTGCGCCGTGGGCTCTGACGCGACCACGATGGATCTCGGGAGCCGGCTCCTCGCCAGGCTGCTGCCGGGGGCCTTCACGTGGGCGGCCTGGTATCTCCGCCGCATCGTGCGCGAGGTGCGGGCGCTGCCGCTGCCGGAGGCGATTCGCCGGATCACGTCGCTGCCTGCGCTTCAGGCCGGCCTGGCGGACCGGGGGCGATTGGTCGCCGGGGCCCGGGCCGACATCGTGGTCTTCGACCTGGCGGCCGTCCGGGAGCCGGCCGATGCAATTCGTCCGGAGGCGCTGGCGACCGGCGTCGACCTGGTCCTGGTCAATGGCCAGCCGGCGTGGGATGGGGGTCGGCCAACGGGGATTCGAGCAGGGGAGGTCATTCGCGCATGAGCACGATCCGCCGCAGGCTGCTGCTCCACCAGGCGGTCCCGATGCGGGACGGCGTCAACCTGTCCGCCGACGTCTGGCTCCCGCCGACCGGCGATCGGTTCCCCGCGCTGCTGTGCCGGAACATCTACAACAACGCCGACCGGCGCTACCTCTCGTGGATGGAGCCCTTCGTGGACGCGGGCTACGCGGTGGTCGCCCAGGATTGCCGCGGACGCCACGACAGCGACGGGACCTGGGACCCCTACATGTGCGAGTTGAACGACGGCTTCGACACGCACGAGTGGGTGGGCCGCCAGCCCTGGTGCGATGGGCAGGTCGGCACGTTCGGCGTGTCCTACCCGGGGTTCACGCAGACGCTGCCCGCGACGCTTCGCTCACCGGCGCTCAAGGCGCTGGTCCCGATCGCCAGCCAGCAGGACAACTGGGGCCACATGCGCGTCTCGGGTGCGCTCCACTGGAGCGTGGCCCTGTTCTTTGCGAACATGATCGGGCGGACGATGCAGACCGAGCCGCTGGCCCTGCTCGACCAGGCTGCGGTGCAGCGCCACCTGCCATTGCGCACGGTCATCGAGGCGCACGTCGGCTACCCGCTGGAGTTCTATCGCGGCGTCATCGAGCACGACCGCTACGACGAGTGGTGGTCGCGCTACTCGCTCCGCCATCGCTACGGCGAGGTGGACGTGCCGGCCTACTTCATGACCGGCTGGTACGACTCGCTGCTGCGCGAGACGCTGACCGTGTTCCAGGGCTGGAAGCGCGAGGCCCGTTCCGAGGAGGCGCGCCGGCTCACCCGGATCCTCGTCGGGCCGTGGAGCCACCAGATCGCGCCGTGGGGACGTGCGCCGATCGGGCCCGACGGCGAGTTCGAGGACGTCGCCTTCGGGGCGCACGCCGTCGGCAACAACATCGGGGAGCACCTGCGCTGGTACGACGCACGGCTGCGAGGCGTAGCCAACGGCATGGACGAGGAGCCGCCCGTCCGGCTGTTCGTCATGGGCGCCAACGTGTGGCGGGGCGAGTGGGAGTGGCCGCTTGCGCGGACCGCCTGGACCGACGCGTTCCTGCAGCCGGACGGCGGGCTGTCGCTGGAGACGCCGCCTCCGGCCGGCGCCGCCCCGGCCCGCTTCACATACGACCCCGACGACCCCGTCCCATCTTGGGGCGCGCAGTACCAGAGCGCCGACTTCGGTGGCCCGCGGGACCGGCGCGCGATCGAGGAGCGGCCAGACGTCCTGACGTTCACCACCGAGCCGCTCGAGCGCGATCTCGAGGTGACCGGCCCGATCGTCGCCGAGATCTGGGCGATGACCGACGCGCCCGACACCGACTGGACGGCGGCGCTGGTCGACGTCTTCCCGGACGGCCGAGCGATCATCCTGTGCGAGGGCATCGCCCGCCAGCGCTACGCGCGCGACCCGCTCGCCGCACCGGAACTGCTGCCCGCGAACACGCCCCACGCGATCCGGATCGAGCTGTGGGACACGTCGAACGCGTTCCTGCGCGGCCACCGGATCCGCCTGGAGGTCTCGTCCTCGAACTTCCCCCGCTTCGACCGCAACCTCAACACGGGCGGCCGCGTGGGCTTCGAGACGGAGTGGCGGGTTGCCCGCCAATCGGTCTTCCACGACGCGGCCCGTCCGTCACGCCTGATCCTGCCGGTCATTCAGGGCTGAGCGACACCCCAGGGCGGCCCTCTCGCCTGATCCTGCCGGTGCTCCCGCGATGCGTTGCGGCCGTTACCGCTGGCCGGCCGCCGACTCGGACGGGAAGTCAGGGGGCGAACTGGATCGAGTCGATGATCTGCTGCATCTCCCGTGCGACCCCGGCGGCGGCGTCCTTGGAGGTTTCACCATCGATCCAGACGAGCGTCCCGTTCACGTCGACGATCCAGACCCTGATCGTCGAGCCGAGCTCGGTGGCATATCGCTCGAGATCTGGTCCCGGCGCGTACCAGAGGTAGAAGCTGCCCGCGGGGCAGCGCGCGTCTTCGCGCACGTGGAGCACGACGCGCTTGGCGGGGTATCCGCCCACCGTCACGTTCGAGGGCGCGCCGATGAGGTCGGTGCCGGGCACCGTGGCGACGGCGGCGGCGAGATCGGCCGCCGATGAACCGATCGCCGGGCCCTTCGTCTGCCCGCACGGATCGGTAAAGACGCCGGTCGGGGTAGCGTCGGACCAGAAGATGAAACCGCCTTCCCAGGTCGCTGGAAAGGAGCCCTTGTCGATCGCGAACGTGCCGTTGCTGAGCCAGCCGGACGCCGGCACGCTGAGGGTCAGCGGAACACCCGCCAGGGTCATGGCCTGTCTGCTGCCGACCGCAAGCTCGCCTTTGTTCGGAAAGACGGCAGCAGGTGAAGGCGTGGCGGTGGCCCGAGGCGTTGGCGAGGGCGAGGCGGTTGGCGAGGCCGCGGGGCCTCCGCCCCCTACTCCGCCGCTGACCGGCAGCAACCTGATACCCACGAGCGCGACGACCACCACGGCGGCGGCCGAGATCGCGAGCTTGGCGTAGGTGTTCATGTCGGGGATCCTCCTCGCCGGCCACCGGGCACGGCGCTGTGGGGTCATGGGAACCTGGTCCAGCACGGCATCGAGGACCCGGTCCGGGAGCGCTGTAACGCCCTCCTCGAGCCAGGCCCGGACGGTTCGCGTTGCCTCGCGTTCGGTCCTCATCGAGTTGCCTCCAGCGCCGTAGGTCGCAGGTCGGCCTCCAGGGCGGCGCGCAGTCCGCGCATCGCGTGATGCAGTCGGGATCGAACGGTCCCGACGGGGACGCCGAGCGTCTCGGCGACCTCGTCGAGCGGCATGTCCAGGTAGTGGTGCAGGACCACGACCGCCCGATGGTCGATGGAGAGACGCCGGAAGCCACGCTCCAGCTGGTCGCGATCAACGACCGAGCTCAGGCCTTCCGCGTCCACCGGATGATCGACCGGCAGAAGCAGAAGGTTGGGCGCCCAGCGGCGCGTCCGGCGACCTTCGGCGAAGCAGGCGCGCACGAGGAGCCGGTACGACCAGGCGTCGAAGCGCGCCGGGTCGCGAAGTTGCGGAAGGTCTCGCCAGATGGTCAGCAGCGCCTGCTGCGTCGCATTCTCGGCAAGGTTGATGTCGCGCAGGATCCTGTGCGCCACCGCGTGGAGTCGGTCGCCGACGGCGACGGCGAGGCTCGCGAAGGCCTCTTCGTCGCCGTGCTGCGCCCGTCCGATCAGCTCGGCATCCACGTCACTTCCGCCGTGTCGGGCCCGATCGATTCGGGCGCTTACACGGTATGGGTGTGGTCAACGGCCGGGAGACGCAATCTTCGATTCGAAGTCGAGCTGCAGCAGGGAACGGGCCGCCCGCCATGGTGGGCGGCGACTTGCTGCGTCTCCGGATCGATCAGGGGGCGACGACGAGTCCCATCGCTCGGGCCGCGGCCGCCTGCCGCGCGTCGAACGTCACGAAGGTCAGCTCGGGTCCGAGCCGTTCTGCCGCCGCCAGGTGGATCGAATCCAGGGTCCTGGTGCCCTGCGTACAAGCGATCTCCGCCGCTCGTTTCAGGAGATCCGCGTCGACGTCGATGACGTCGAAGGCCTTCCAGTCCGCCCGGAGAGCCGCTTCGCGCGACACGAGGGCGTCGGCGGTTGAAACAGATCGACACAGCGCGCGCTTCGTCTCGGGGAGCGCCAGCGCGGAGGCCGCCCAGGCTGTGTCGGCGGCCATGATCGCGAGGACACGAGGACTGCCGGGCTCGGCGATGTACCGCTTTGCGAGTGCAGACGAGTCGAGGAAGATGGTCAATCCTCGCCGCGGTCCTCGCTGATCAGCTCGTCCGTGGAGGGCGCACCGCGAGCTGCAGGGATCGGTCGCGCCGGCGGAAGCGTTGCGGGATCCACGGTCCGTGGGGTCAGCAGACCGGCTGCGATCAGGTCGTCGCGCGTCATCGTCCCCTCGCGACGGCTGAGGGGGCCCAGCTCGGCGGCGGGAACCCCATCGATCGTGACGATGATCCGCTCACCGGCGCGTGCGCGTTTCACGACACGGCTGGTGTCGTTGCGAAGGTCCCGAATCCCGATGCGGTCCATGGCCAACGCAGTGTAGCACCGGTGCGACGGGCGCCTGCACCTGGCTGTCAGGGCGCCGTCACCGATCGAGTCGCCAGCGCTCTAGGACGTCTTCATTCAGGGTGACGCCGAGGCCCGGTGCTTCGGGCGGGTGGATCGCGCCGTCGCGGTAGTCGAGCTGCTCGTTGATGATGTCGAGCGGGTAGCGCAGGTGCCCGGTGATGTCGGATTCGAAGGCCAGGTTCGGCATGCAGACGGCCGCGTGGGCCATCGCTGCGGTCCCGATGCCCAGCTCGCACTGGCTGCCGATCGTGACGACGAGGCCGGCCGCCTCGCCGATGGCAGCGGCGTTGAGGGCGGGCAGGATGCCGCCGGCCTCGCAGATGTAGATCCCAAGGGCGTCCGCCGCGCCGTGGCGGGCAACGTCGTAGGCGTCGGGCCAGTGGCGGATGGACTCGTCGGCCAGGATCGGCGTGGAGATGTGGTTGCGGATGAACGCCAGGTCGGCGAGCCGCTTGCGGTGGATCGGCTGTTCGACCAGCTGCAGGTCGTACGCCTCGAGCCGTTCGATCTCCTTCACCGCCTGGAGCGGTGTCCGGTAGCCGGAGTTCGCATCGACCATGACGTTGACCCCGTCGCCGACGGCCTCGCGGACAGCCTTCACCATCGCCTGGTCGAGACCCGTCCCGGGCCGGCCGATCTTCACCTTGATCGTGCGCACGCCGCGTGCGATCCAGGGCGCGATCTCCTCCACGCCCGCCGCCGGGTCGCCGAACGCGAGGCCCCACCGGATGAACACCCGGTCGTGGATTCTGCCGCCGAGCATCTCGTAGACCGGCCGGCCGGCGACCTTGCCTGCGATGTCCCAGAGCGCCATCTCGACCGCCGCCTTGGCGGGCTCCGAGCCGTCCAGCGTGCGGTCCATGGTCACGATCGCGCGGCGGATCTCGAGCGGGTTCGAGCCCGTCAGCGCGGGGGCGATCAGCCGCCTGACGTCGTCGCACTGGATCGCCCCGTCGCGTCCGTTGTTCATCGAGATCTCGCCCAGGCCCTCGATCCCGTGGCTGGTGCGGATCCGGACGATGCCGAAGTCGCTGACGCGCAGCGGCGCGAACCCGCCGGCCGAGATCATCGGCTTGGTCCGCGGTGCGCGGACGGGGTAGGCCTCGATGGAGGTGATCGTGAGGGCCATCAGCGTGACTCCGTGACGTGGTCGAGGAAGACGGGACTGCTTCAGCCATCTCGAAGTCGGACTGGAGCACCTTCACCCAGTACGCGTTGACGCCGGGTTCGACGCCGCGATCGGCGTGCTCCATCGACGCCTCGCGTAGGCCGCCGGTGCGACCGGGCTCCAGCACCACCGTTCGTGACGGATCGGCCAGCTGCAGTGTGCGCCCCGTGCCGAGCGCCCTGCCGAGCGGCACCGCCAACCGGGCCGTCGCGGGAGCGCCGTATGCCATTTCCGCCGGGGCGTCGTCGCCATGCCCGCCGAGTTCGGCCATGATCCCGGGGCGGCAGGCCACCGTCAGATCGGCCTGCGGTCGACGAGCGCGCGCCAGGCGGATCATCAGGCCGGACCGGTAGCCGCACGTCAGCGCATCCCAGGCCACCGAGTGCTGCGTCCGGGTCCAGCTCGAGCGCAGGCTGTCGAACCTGAGCGGCACGACCCCTGCGACCCGGGCGCCCCGGAACGCGAGGGCTCCCTTCCAGGCCAGCGGCGAGTAGCTCGTGCGCCGGCTTGCGCCGTGCCAGCTGACGCGGATCAGGTCCGGATCTGCCTCGCCTGCGAGGTCCCAGGTCCGGATCGCGGTCAGCCCGCGGTACAACTCGATCCGCTCGATCGGCGCGGTGCCCGCGACCGAAACGGTGATGTGCGGGATCGTGCGCGTCGCGTGGCGGGCGCCCGTCGTCGCGTGGCGGGCGCCCGTCGTCGCGCCGTCGACCTGCACGTCGAGCACGATTCGGGCGCCCGTGGTGGCGTAACAGCGACGCGACGCGACGCGAGCGCGTCGAACACGCCCGGCAGATCGAGCCGCTCCGTGTAGAGCGCGGTCAGGGCGGCCTTCGCGTAGCGGCGCACCTGGAAGCCGGGCTGATCGTCGCCGGGTCGGCCGGTGTGTGAATCGCTGCCCCCGACGACGCCGAGCTGGTAGCGCCGCTCCAGGGCCTCATGGAAGAACCACTCGAAGGTCCCGTGACCGGACGCGATCTCCACGGCGGGCTCCAGGCCCGGCTCATGGAACTCGAGGTTGCCGCGGGATCCACCGACGTGTGGCGTCAGGATGGTGTCTGTCCCCCGGAAGGCTGCATAGGCGTCGGAGATGCGGGGCAGCATCGAGCCGGGATCGCGCGGAGCCCCCGGTCCGAGGGGGTTCGTTCGGCCGACAGCTGCCAACCCGACCGGCGCGCCGGCATGCCATGGCGCCGGAAGTAGATGTTGTGATGGCCCCCTCGCGCCGTATCTCCTGACCATTCGTAGCCGGGGAGCGGGCAGAACGTGCCGGGCTGATCGAACCGCCGCTCTGCCTGCTGCTGGAGCTCGTACGCGCGGTCGGTCATCGCGTGATCGTTGCGCTGGTAGCCCGTGAACTGGATGCCGGCGACATCGCGCGCGTGCCGGAAGAACGCTGGGACGCCTTCTGGATCGATCACCTGGCCGCCGTGCGGGTCACCCCAGAAGAGCCGCCGCGCCGGTGGCGCCAGGCTGACACGCATCGGGTTGCTGGTGGCCGTCAGGCCGAGGCCCTCCTCGCTGGCGGTGACCGTCAGGACGCCGTCGCGACGTGGCCGGAAGCCGCGGATCAGTCGGACGCCGCCGTCGCGCGCCCGGAAGTCGACCCGTCGAGGTCCGCCGAAGCCCGGAGCGTCAAGCAGGACGGACCCGGTGTACCCGGTCGCCACGTTGCCCCACGCGTCCTCCAGCTTCACCCGCAGCGGCGTCACCTCGCCCACTGCCGCGAGACTCGGAAGGACCAGGACGAGGCGGACCGGCGGTCCGGCGACGATCCGCAGCTCCGGTGGGCTTCCGATCGCCACCGCCGGCCGGCCATCGTTGCGGTCGACCGTGACCCAGAAGCGATGCCGCTCCTCGGCGAAGGTCTGCGCCCGCGTCCCGCGGCTGCCGCCGGTCCGGTCCCCGTACGTGGCACGGATCGACTCGCCCGCGATCAGGGGCCGGGCGACGATCGAGACGCGCACGGTCAGCGGCGTCAGCACCGCCACCGCGAGCTGTGCGCCCGCCGGCCCCTGGACCGTGAGGTAGTCGTCGCCCGAGGGGTCGTCCACCTGTGGCGCCGCCCAGTCCGAGTCGGACGGGGTGGTGTCGATGGTCACGCTGGCTCCGGCCGGGAGGCCGCGGGAACCTGCCGTGTAGTCCAGCACCCAGGTCCCGAAGCTGCCGGCGACGACCGGATCGGACGGTGTGATCCGCGCCTGTCCGGCCGCTGCGAGCGGCACTACAGCAGCTCCGGAAGGGCGTCCTTCCAGTTCTCGTGAATGATACGTTCCTGGATTTCGCTCGGAATCGTTGGGAGCCGCGTGCCCTCCACGATCGCGTTGACGTTGCGCAGACCGGCGATGACGTTGTCGATCGTGGCCGACGGGAAGTCCGATGCCAGGAGCAGCTTGTGCGTCACTCCGTATTCCATGGCCGTGACCATCGCCTGCCAGTACCGCCACGGCCGGTAATGCACGGCGCTGATGTCGGCGTACATGTTCGGTGCCTTGCGGATGAGCGCGACCAGGTCCTCCTCCCACGGGTGGCCCAGGTGCGCCACGATCATCCGCAGGTCGGGGAAGTCGAGCGCGATGTCCTCCAGCCAGAGGGCAGTGGACCAGCGCAGCTTCGCGCGGCTCGGGAACGTGGTCCCCTGGTGCCAGATGATCGGGATGCCGTGGCGCTGGGCGGCCGCGAAGAACGGCCAGTGCCTGCGGTCGGTGGGGTCGAAGTGCTGGTACGCCGGCCCCAGCTTGAGGCCGCGCAGGCCCAGCACGTTGACCGCGTGGTCCAGCTGGTCGATCGCCTCGGGCTCGTTCGGGTCGATGGAAGCCCAGCCGACGATCTTGTCGGGATGCTGGCGGGCGTAGTCGGCGATCAGCTCATTGGGCACCCACGTACCGGTCGCCTTCGCCTGGAGGCCGAAGACAATCGTCTTGTCGGTCTGCTGGGCGGCAGCCCAGTGGGTCTCGGGCGTCGAGTCGTACGAATGCAGGTCGAGCGACGCCGCGTGGGCGAGGCCCCCGGAGAACTTGAGCTTGACGAGCTTGGACGCCAGCGCCTCCCTCGCCCACTGTTCGCCGACGTGGTCGGGGTACCACATGATGTGGCTGTGGACGTCGACGATCACCCTGGCACCCCCGCTCGGACCGGTTGCACGCCGTCCCACTTCGGAATCTCGAGGCGGAGCGTCATCGGGATCACGCCACCCATCGACTGGCCGACCCGGAGGTCGCCCGCACCCGCCAGCAGCGCCAGCGCCTCGGCCGGCTCCATGCCGAGATCGCGCTCCAGGACGGTGACCACCGCGTCGACGGCCTCCCGGCGGGCGATGACGAAATCGTCATCAGCCGTCATGGCGATCCAGCGATCCGTGGTCTCGAGCCATGGCCAGCCGAGGTTCGCCCCCTTCACGACGTCGACGCGAACGCGGACCGTCGCTCCGATCTCGATCGCCGTGCCGCTCAGTTCGCCGTCGCCCTGCGCCGCGTGCACGTCGCCGATATAGAGCAGTGCGCCCGGGACGAAGACCGGCAGGTACAGGCGCGTGCCGGCGGTGACCACCTTCTGGTCCATGTTGCCGCCGTGCCGCCCCGCCCAGCCGGCGTGGACGGGGTCCGAACCCTCGGCAACCGGCGCTGCAACACCGATGCAGCCCAGCATGGGGGCGGCCGGAAAGGCGATCCCCTCCGAGAAGTGCACGATGCCATCGCTCACATCGACGAGGCGGGCCAGGGCTCTCGGAACGCGGCCCGGCCAGAGCGGGTTGACGTACGCGTGGCCGCCGCCCCAGCCCGGGTTCACCACGTCGATCGCGAGGATCTCCACGGCCAGCGCGTCCCCGGGCTCGGCACCCGTGATGGCCAGGGGCCCCGTGATCGGGTTGCTCCTGCCGGCCGTCGGCCGCGGCAGTTCGAACAGCTTGCCGACCTCGCGGTCGAACAGCGACCCGGCTCGAGCGTCCAGGCAGTCGAACACGACCTCCGCGCCCGGCCCGACCGTCGCCACGGGCGCGAGCCCCGGGTCGTAGTGGTAGCCGATGTGTTCCGCGGTGAGGCGTGCCTCCATCACCGGGCGGCCCTGACGGGCCAGCGGCCCAGGGCATGGGCGATCAGCGAATGGTCGCCGGCCGGCACATCGGTGCTGGGGGGCCGGACGGGGCCGGCGGCACGTCCAACCTGGCGCATCGCCTCCTTGACCACCGCCACGTTCCAGGCGTCGTTGCTGCGGGCGCGAAGCCGCTCGAACGGCGCGACGCGGTCCCAGGCGGCCATTGCGCGCTCCCGATCGCCGGCCTCGAGCGCCTCGAACAACTCGAACGAGGGCCCCGCCGCGACGTTCACCAGTCCCGAGGTGTAGCCGACCGCGCCGACGGCATGGAAGAACGGCGCCCAGAGCTCGGCCGTGCCGCAGATCCAGGCGATCTCGTCGGCCCGGTCGCGGGTGGCCGCCACCGCCCGCCCGAAGGCCGGCAGGTCGTTCACGCCCCACTTGACGGCGCGGACCATGGGGACGTCGGCGAGGCGCTTCGCTTCGTCCTCGCCGAGGGCGACCTTGAGGTATGGCACGATCGAGATCGGCGAGCGGAGGCCGACCCGGCCGAGGTACTCGATGAGGCCGTCAGGCGACACATAGGGATGAACCGGATGGTGGATCATCACCGCGTCGGCGCCGTTGGCGGCCGCGTGCTCCGCGGCCCACAGCACGTCCCGCCAGGGCCCGGCTGCCCCGACGATGAGCAGCGCCGCCCGTTCCCGCGCCTCGCGTCCGGCGATCTCCACGACCCGCCGGCGTTCCTCGGCGGAGAGCGTGTGGTATTCGCCCGTGTTGCCGTTGACCACGAGCCGGTCCACGCCATCGTCGAGCAACGTGCCCAGCAGGTCGGACAGACCGGGCTCGTCGAGGTCGTCGCCTTCCTCGGAGAAGGGTGTCACGGTGACTGCGAAGATGCCCCGCCACACGGTTGCGCCCGGTGCGTCTGCCTCCACGAGCCGTCCCCCCTCTCCTGCCCTAGGAGCCTGCGTCGGTAATCGCCGCCAGGGCGAGAGCCCAGGCGGCTGACGACGGAAACGGGGGAAGCGGGATGGCCCGAAGGCCGATCCGGGCC
>VGPE01000016.1 GCA_016875645.1 Chloroflexota bacterium | reverse complement strand
CGCGGATGTCCCGCGACCGGGCAGGGCCGGGAACCGCACGAGACCGCCGAGGCCCCGGCCGCGAACCTGCCCCGCGGCCGAGCGATCCGCGCGCAGGACCTCCAGCGCGGCGATCCGGCCAGGGGCACCCATGATCCCGCCGCCCGGATGCGCAGCTGACCCGGCCAGCCAGAGGCGCTCGATCGGCGTGCGAAAGCGCGCCATGCCGGGCGTCGGCCGGTTGACGAACAGCTGCTCGAGCGACAGCTCGCCCCCGAAGATGTTGCCTTCCGTCAGGCCGAACACGCGCTCGATGTCGAGGGGCGTCAGGACCTGCCGGCCGATGACCGTGGACGGCAGGTTGGGCGCGAACTCGGCGATGGCCGCGACCACCGCGTCCCCGAAGGCCTCCCGTTGCGCGTCCCAGCCGCCGAGGGCCGGGTCGAGGTCGTACGGCGCGTACTGCACGAAGCAGCTGATCACGTGCTTCCCGGGCGGCGCCATCGACGGATCCAGCAACGTCGGAATGACCATGTCGATGTAGGGCCGGGCGCTGAACCGGCCGTACTTCGCCTCGTCGTAGGCGCGCTCCATGTAGGCCGTCGATGGCGAGATGGAGATCGCTCCGCGCAGGTGCTCGTTCGAACCGCCGGGACGCGACGGCAGGCAGGTGAAGTCGGGCAGCGCGTCGACCGCCAGGTTGACCTTGCCCGACGACCCGCGGTAGCGGATGCGACGGACATCGGCGTCGACCTCGGAGTCGAGGGTGCCCGGTTCCAGCAGGTCGATGAACGTCCGTCGCGCGTCGACGCTGGAGAGGACGTGGCGGGCCCGGATCTCCTCGCCACCCTCGAGGACGACGCCCTCGGCCGCGCCGCCCCGGACCAGGACCCGCGCGACCGGGGCCTCGGTGCGGATCTCGGCGCCGGCCGCCCGCGCCGCACCGGCGATGGCCAGGCTGATGGCGCCGGTGCCGCCGCGTGGCAGGCCCCACGCTCGGAACGCGCCGTCGATCTCGCCCATGTAGTGATGGAGCAGCACGTAGGCAGTCCCGGGCGATCGGATGCCCGAGAACGTGCCAATGATGCCGCTGGCCGCCATGGTCGCCTTGAGCGGATCAGTCTCGAACCACTGCTCGAGGAAGTCCAGCGACGACATCGTCATCAGCTGGACGAAGGCCGACTGTTCCGCCTCGGGCAGGCCGGCGAACGTGCGCGCGAGCCCGGCGATCGCGAGCAGGCCGCGAGGGTCCACGCCCCCGAGGTCCGGCGGCACAAGCGAGAGCAGCGGTTTCACGAACCGCGCGATGCGGCCCATCAGCGGGCCGTACTCCTCGTACGCCTCGGCGTCCAGGCGCGACCACCGGCGAAGTTCGCGCATCGTGGCGGCGTGGTCGTTGACGCGCCAGAGATAGTCGCCGGTGCCGCCGCCGATCGCGTCTGCCGGCCGGGCGCCGCGTCCGGCGCCCTCCGGCAGCGGCGTGAACGTGCCGTCGAGCGGCAGGATGTGGAGCCCGTGACGCGGCAGGTCCAGCTCGCGAATGATCTCCGGCCGCAGCAGGCTCACCACGTAGGAGGCCACCGAGAAGCGGAAGCCCGGCACGACCTCCTCGGTCACGGCGGCGCCGCCCAGGACGTGACGCCGCTCCAGCACGAGCACGCGCCAGCCCGCCCGGGCCAGGTACGCCGCGCTCACGAGCCCGTTGTGGCCACCGCCGATGACGATGGCGTCGTAGGTCGCCACTCGCGCCTCCCGGCGCGACTCTAGCCGACGCGACTGGGGTACCGTGTCGGCCGTGAGCGCGATGATCGGGACGCCGTTCCACCCCCGGACGGCGGCCGCGAACCAGGTGGGCGAGTGGTCCGAGTGGGCGGGTTACCTCGCCGCGCCGTCGTATGCGCGAAGCGTGGACATCGAGTACGCGGCGATTCGCGAGGCGGCGGCCATCATCGACGTGTCGCCGCTCTTCAAGTACCGCGTGGCGGGGCCCGATGCGCGCGCGCTGGTCGGGCGGATCGTGACACGCGACGTCCGGCGCCTGGCGCCCGGGCGGGTGATCTACACGCCGTGGTGCGACGAGGCAGGCAAGGTCATCGACGATGGCACCGTTGCGGCACTCGAGGACGGCTCCCTCCGCTGGACCGCGGCCGACCCGCAGCTGCGCTGGCTGACCCTCAATTCGCGCGGCCTCGACGCGACGATCGAGGAGACGACCGAAGCGCTCGGAGCGCTGGCCCTCCAGGGACCCCGCTCGGCGGCCGTGCTGGAGGCCGCGGCCGGCGAACCGGTCGCGGACCTCGGTTACTACCGGCGGCGGGCGTTCCGTATCGGCGGTGTCGAGGTCGACGTGAGCCGGACTGGGTACACGGGCGACCTCGGCTACGAGATCTGGGTCGAGGCGGGCGCCGCGCTCGCGGTCTGGGACGCACTCGCCGAGGCTGGTCGCGACCATGCCCTGCGGCCCGCCGGACTGCGGGCGCTCGACCTCGTGCGGCTCGAGGCGGGACTGATCCTGCTGGGCGTGGACTACACCAGCAGCCGCCATGCCGCCATCCCGGAGCACGCGTTCTCGCCGTTCGAGATCGGCCTCGGACGACTGGTCGAGTTCGGCGGCGGCAACTTCGTCGGCCGGCGCGCACTTGCCGCCGAGCGCAGCGGGGGCGGGCCGGGCCAGCGGCTGGCGGGGATCGAACTCGACTGGCCCGGCATCGAGGCGCGCAGCCTCGCCGTCGGGCTCGCGCCGGTGATGCCCCCCACGGTGTCACGGGTCCCCGTGCCGGTCTTTGCGCCGGACGGCCCGCAGATCGGGCGGATCACGAGCGGCGGCTGGAGCCCGCTCCGCAAGGCGTTCCTCGCGCTCGCCACGCTGGACGGTCCGTGGGCGCGGCCCGGAGGCCGCGTCGAGGTGGAGTGGACCGTGGAGGCGACGCGGTCCCGGGTCGAGGCGCGGGTGGTGGGCCTGCCGTTCCTCGACCTGCCGCGAAAGCGCGCGCGACCCGCGATGGCCTAGCCGGCGGGCGTTGCGCGCATCGTCTCCGCGACAGCCGCCGGAGGCGTCCCGATCCGTGCGAGCGCGGGGTCGACCCCGAAGACCTCGCGGATCACGTCCTCGGACAGTGCCGCCGAGGGCAGCCCGTCGGCAACGACGCGGCCCCGGTCCAGCACGGCGATCCGGGGGAAGAACCAGGCCGCCAGCGCAAGGTCGTGCAGCACGGCGACCACGGTCGTTCCGTCGCGCTGGTCGAGGTCGACCAGCAGCTCCATCGTGGAAACCTGGTGGCGCAGGTCCAGGTGCACCGTGGGCTCGTCGAGCAGGAGGGCGGGCGCGTCCTGGGCGACCGCGAGCGCGAGGAGCACCAGTTGCCGTTCGCCCAGCGAGAGCTCCCGCGCATCGCGCCCGAGCAGGTGCCCGAGACCCACCCGCTCGATGGCGGCCGCAACCGCCGCGCGGTCGCTGGGCCGCGCGCCGCGGATGGCGTTCTCGTGGGGCAGTCGGCCAAGCGCCACGACCTCCTCGACCGCCATTGCGAAGGGCAGGTTCGCTGCCTGTGGCACGACCGCGACGCGCCGGGCAATCGCCGGGCGGTCCAGCCGGTCGAGCGCGTCGCCGCCGAGCCGGACATGGCCGCCCGCGAGGGGTGCCAGCCCGGTGATCGCGCGCAGCAACGTGGACTTGCCCGCGCCGTTGGGGCCGACGAGCGCGACCCGCTCGCCGCGCTGGACCTGGAGCGAGACGCCCGCGACGACGTCGCGGCCCCGGTAGGCCACCCGGACCGCGTCGAGCTCGATCACAGCTCGTATCCCGACCGGACGCGGCGCAGCAGCGAAAGGAAGAACGGCGCACCGAGGATGGCCGTCACGACCCCGACCGGGATCTCGCCGACCATCCGCGCGCCGAGATCGGCGATCACCAGCAGTGCGGCGCCGCCCAGGGCCGACAGGGGCAGGACGAGCCGTGCGTTGGGGCCGACTGCCAGCCGCACGACATGCGGGACGACGAGGCCGACGAAGCCGATGAGGCCCGCCACCGTGACCGCCGCCGCCGTGGCGAGCGAGGCCAGCGCGAGCAGGACGGCACGTTCGCGGCGGACATCGACACCGAGATGGGCCGCCGCCTCTTCGCCCAGGAGGAAGCCGTTGAGGGCGCGCGCCCGCACGAGGATGAGGCCGGACGCGCCCAGGATGATCGGGGCGGCCACGGCGAGCCGTACCCAGGCCGACCCATCGAGGCTGCCCAGCAGGTAGAAGAAGATCTGGCGCAGATTCGCGCCCGAGAGGTACATCGCCATGGCCAGGCCCGCCGCGAGCAGCGAGCCGATCGCATACCCGGTCAGCAGCAGGCTGGTCATCGGCGCCGGACCCGACGGACGGCTCAGGCGGTACACCACCCACACGGCGGTCAGGGCCCCGACGAAGGCCAGGCCGTGCAGGAGCCCGAACTCGAGGACGACCATCCGGACGGGGATGAGCACCGCGATCGCGGCACCCAGCGCGGCACCGGACGCGGTGCCCAGCACGTAGGGATCTGCAAGTGGGTTGCGAAGCAGGCCCTGGAACGTCGCGCCCGCGACCGCGAGGCCGAGGCCGACCACGGCCGCCGAGAGGACGCGTGGCAGACGCAGGTCCATGACGATCGCCTCGGTGGCATCGCTCCAGGTCCGCTCCACGCCGAGGCCGAGCAGGCGTCGGGCGAGGATGCCGAGGACCTGGTCGGGCGCCAGGCTGACCGTGCCCAGGCCGACGCCCAGGACCATCGCCGCGAGGAGCAGGGCCAGCACGACGACGAGGCCGACGACGGCGCGCCGGGCGCGCCGATCGAGCCGGATGCCGGTCAGCGGCTCGGCCCGGGCACGATCCGCGGCGATCGGGACGGCGGCTCGCGCGGTGCCCACGGTCAGCAGGTCGCTCCTGGCGCCGGCGGGGCGGGCGATGCGGACGGCGGCGGTCCGGGCAGTTCGACGTCGGGGTGGATCGCGCGCGCGAGCAGCTGCAGGCCGCGGACGAGTCGCGGACCGGGCCGCGTCACGAGCAGGTCATCAACCGGCCGGATCGCGCACGTCCGCACGGCCGTCATCGTGCCCCAACCCGGGCGGGCTATAACCAGTGCGGGCGTGACGCCGTAGGCCGCATCGCCGAGGACGATCACCTCGGGGTCTGCGTCGACGAGTCGCTCCAGCGCGATGCTGAACACCGTGCTGCTGCCCGTCGTGATCGGCTCGCCCCCCGCGAGGGCGACCATCTCGGCGATGAATGATTCGTCGGCGGGCCCGAAGATCTCCGCGGTGGCGTCGAGCTCGTAGAAGACCCGCGGCCGAGGAAGATCGGCCAAGGCCGCGGCCACCTCGTCGATGCCGGCACGCATCGCGGTCGTCATGGCGATCGCTTCGTCATGGCGCCCGATCGCACGGCCGACGAGCTCGATGTCGGCAAGCACCCCGTCGACGGACGGTGCGTACACGACCAGGACCGGGATGCCGACCCGGCGCAGCTGTTCGATGACGGCCGGCGAGTTGAAGCCGTTGCCGCCGGCGATGACGAGGTCGGCCTCGAGCGCGACGATCGCCTCCACGTCCACCGAGCTGTAGGTCGCGACGTCCGGCAGGGCCACGGCCTCGGGCGGATAGTCGTCGAAGTCGACGCCGGCGAGCTGTCGGTCCCCGGCGCCGAGGGCGAAGATGATCTCGGTGGTCGCGGGCGTGAGGGAGACGATCCGCTTTGGCTCGGCGGCGATCGTGACCTCGGTCCCTTCGTCGTCCGTGAGGGTCAGCGGGTACTGCGGTTCGGAGGTCGGGGTCGGGGTCTGCGTGGCGACCGGGGTCGGTGTCGGCGTGGCGACCGGGGTCGGTGTCGGCGTGGCGACCGGGGTCGGGCTCGGTGCCGCCGTGGGAGCAGTCGTCGGTGTCGGAGCCGCCGTTGGAGCGGCGCTCGGTGGCTGGGCCACCCCTCCCGTGCATGCCGCCAGCAGGACGGCCGCGACGAGTCCGGCGATCCGGTGCGGGGCGTGAAAAACCCCCTGCCTTCGGCGGGAAGGAGGGGTTCGAAACGTGTCCATGGTCTGCCTACCCCTTTCTCTCGAGAGGATCGAGCAACACCACGGGGTCGGCGACCGGACTTCCACCGTCAGCGGACGGTGGTCACCGTAGCGGGACTGTGCCGGAATCACACCGGCTTCGCGACCACGCGGCGAGATATCGGTTGTCGCGCGGAGCCTACTCCAGATACGTGGGAAGTAAGCGACCTCTGCGACACTGGCGCCGCCTTCTCCCGCCGGAGCGCATCGCCCCGCCGGAGGAGGTCTCATGGAGGGACGGTTGCGAAGACGCGTCCTGTTCCCGGTCTTCATGGTCGTCGCGGTGGCCGTGGGCGTCGGCGCCGTTGCAACGGTGGCCCTGCGCCCGCCGGGTGACCCGATCGGAGCGAAACCGACGCCGGGCCCGGGCGTGAGTCCGGGCCCGAGCGCCGGAGGGTCGGCCGCCGCCTGCACACCGAGGTTCAAGCGGTACCCGGACGACCCGGGCCGGGCCGCGTGGTTCACGCTGGATTCGCTCGACGACCCCAACGGTGTCGTCACCGGGAACGTCGTCCGCGTGACCCGCGCGGGCGAGGGGCCGGTCACGGCCCTGGAGCTGCCAGTCGAGGCATGGGCCGACGGACCCTACGACGAAGGGGTGCTCGTCGGCAGCGACGACGGCCTGACGTCGACCCTCCGATTCCTAGCGCCGCGGGGCTGCACTCGGACGATCCAGACGATGTCCGACGCCATCGCCTGGCGCGGCACCATCTCGCCCGACGGCCAGACGCTGTTCACGTACCACCTCGAGCGCGGCACGCGCCACGAACTCGGACTCTGGTCGGCGCCCCTCGCCGATCCGGGCCAGCGCCGCCAGCTCGTCGGGCCGCTCCCGCCGGATGATCGCTTCGGGATCACCTGGGGAACCTCGCTCAAGTGGAGCGCCGAGGGCGACCGCCTGGTCGTTGAATCGTGCACCCCCAGGGGCTGCCGATTCCGGATCGTCGATCCGGCCGGAGCAGGGGCGACCTTCATCGACGACGTCGGTCTCGGCGAGGCGGTGGGTCTCGTGGGCGACCGGCTCTTCGCGTTCTCGGACTGCATCGACTACCGCCCCTGCCCGCTGCTCGAGCGCAACCTGTCGTCCGGGGCGGTTCGCGAGGTCCACCCCGCGGTCTACGACGCCTGGCTCACATCGGTCGGGGGCCGGCCGTGGCTGGTCGCGACCGATTGGGACGGCGAGCACGAGCGCATCAACATCATCGATCCCGACAGCGCCGATCGGCGCCTGCTGGCGGTCCCGGTGCTGCTTGCCGGTCTGAGCCCGGTCCGCAACAACGACTACGGCGCGGTCGGCCTGCCGCCGGGCTGGCTCGCACTCGCACCCGGAGGGGAAGTTCCCCGCCCGGCCAGGGGCGGCCGGATGTTCGCGATCAACCTCGATACCTCCCGCCTCCTGATGCTCCTGGGAGGCAACTCATGAGGCACCGCGCCCTGTCGCTCGTCCTTGCCGCGCTCGCGGTGGCCACGGTCCCGGGCGTCGTGACCGCGGAGACTCCGACACCCGCGATCGGCGCAGCTTGGAGCCAGGACCAGCCGCTCACGTTCCGCTGGTCCGCCGGCGAGATCCCCGACGCGTGGCTCCAGCCGCTCGTGCATGCGGCTGCCGCCGACGTCACCAGTTCCCGGGCGTCGCGCGCCGGGACGATCTCGTACAGCTCGAGCGGGATCGGGACGGTGGCCTACAACAGCGGCCCCTACTGCGGACCCGGCGCGCTCGCGTGCATGCGCCGGTATCCCCCGACCAGCTTCGTCGTCCAGATCCGCAAGCAGAGCCAACAGGTGTCCTGGGGGTGATCCGCTGGTGCCACACCTATGCGACCTGGCCGTCCGGCTGTTTCGATGCGGAGCTGTCGGTCGCCCACGAGTTCAGCCACATCGCCGTCCTCGATCACAGAGCTTCACGGACACGTACCCCAACACGATCATGAGCTCTGTCCAGGCGGCGAATCCGCAGTTCGGCTGGAACCAGCACGCCCTCGGGCGCTGCGACGTGGCCCGGCTCCAGATGGCCTACGACATGCAGTCCTGGACGGCGCCGTACTCGACGTGCCTCGACCTCGCGACGATCAGCACGGTGAGCCCAGGCGCGACCACTGTCCGGGCCGGCTCGCAGGTCACATTCACGGCGTCCGTTCGCATCGCGAACAACTCCGCCTATGGGAGGCTCGCCGACAACCCCGTCCACGGGCGGACAGTGGTGCTGCAGCGGGCAGCGATCGGCGGCACCTCGTGGCTGGATGTGGCGACGATGACGCCCGCGTCTGCGGCCGGCGTCTACACGCGTGCGGTCACGATCAACGCCTCGTACCAGTGGCGCGTCTCGTTCCGACCAGCGGGCGAAGGGGTGAGGCCCTCCACCTCAGTGGCGGTCGCCGTCAGATTGCTATAGCCGCCGAAACGCGGAACGGCCGGTCGTCGCGACCGGCCGTTCCGACCTGTACACCGCTGGGCGCTTACGCGTGAACGGCCTGGGGCTCCGCCAGGATTGCGACCTGGGCCTCCTCGGGGAGCATCACGCCGAGGATCTTCTGGATGGCCATGAGATGGACGCAGGAGCCCCAACTCTCGAAGGAATGGCAGGTGCAGTGCCACGTGCCGGCATCGAGGCTGACGTGGTGCGTGTCGTTGTCCCCGCGGAACGTGAGCGCGAGCCGGTCAATCGTGATCCGGTCCAGCTCGCGAGCGTAGCGGTTGGCCTTCTCGACCCTGCCGATCAGAGAGCTGTGCATCGTCGAGCAACCTCCGTCGCCACAAGGCGCGTTCTCGAAGGCCGCCGTCCGGTCTGCACCTGTCGACCGGTGATGGCGGTCGTCGCACCCCGAACTCTACACCCCGCGCGGGTGGCCGATGTGGCTCGGAAGTCCCGGGGTTGGCGGACGACCGGGTGGGCGCGCAAAAGCACCGCCCGGCGACACGCGGCGTCGCGCGGCGACGGTCGGCGACCCATCGGCGACCCGTCGTCACCGCTGCGGGGACCTACGGAGCCGAGGTTCCCGTGCGGCCGAAGTCGTCCTCGACCCTGACCACGTCGTCGAGCTCGGGGCTCGAGACCTCGAAGAGCTCGCAGCGCTCGATCGACTCGTACCGGTGTCGCCGCCCCACCGGCACCAGCCGGTTTTCGCCCGGCCCAAGCTCCTCGATCTGCATCCGGCCGGCCTCGTCTTCGAGGTGCAGGCGAAGCCGCCCGCTGAGGACCCGGATCGACTCGAGCTTGCGCTCGTGGTACTGGAGTGAGAGGCGGCGTCCGGTCTCGATCACGAGGATCTTGCCGGCGTAGCGGTCGGTTTCAGCCCAGACGAGCTCGTGGCCCCAGGGCTTGTCAACGCGCCGGGTGACCGAGCCCGGCGGCGCCACCGGCGGCCCGGCCGGAGCTGAACGCCGGCGGGAGTCGCGGGCCGTCACGCGCCCCGGACCAGCGTCTCGCCCGCGGCGATGATCGCCTCCATCGCCGCCTGGGAGGTGGCCTCGGTGTAGACCCGGACCAGCGGCTCGGTGCCGCTGAAGCGGACCAGCAGCCAGGAGCCGTCGGCGATGAAGAACTTGAAGCCGTCGCGGGTGGTGAGGGCGTCCGTTCGCGACACCGGCTGGCCCGCAAGCGTGGTCGGCGCGCTTCGCTGCAACTCCACGAGCAGCCGGTCCTTGAGCGCCGGGTAGGCGGCCCGATCCACGTGCACGTCCACGCGCTGGTAGAAGGACGGTCCGGCGATCTCGTGGAGATGGGCGATGGCATTCGAGACGGGCCAGCGTCCGGCGGCCCGCTCGCGCAGGAACAGGTCCAGCAGGAGCAGGTCGGTATAGATGCCGTCGCGCTCGGGCAGGTGCATCCCGAAGCCGAAGCCGCCGGACTCCTCGCCGCCCATCATGGAGCCCGTCTCGATCATCTTCGGCCCGACGTACTTGAACCCGACCGGCGTCTCGTGCACGGCCACCCCGTAGCGAACGCCCAGGCGCTCGGCCATCGAGGTCGTGTTCACGCTCTTGACGACCGGGTCGCGCAGGCCGCGGTATTCGACCAGGTAGTACATGAGCAGCCCGAAGACCTGGAGCTGGTGGATGAAGACCCCTCGTTCATCGGCAGCGCCCGCCCGGTCGGCGTCGCCATCGAGCAGGAGACCCAGGTCGTAGCCGCCCCGACCGAGGGTCGCGAGGGCTTCGTCGATGTTCGGCCGGATCGGCTCGGGGTTGACGCCGCCGAAGTACGGGTTGCGCTCCCGGTGCAGCTCGGTGACGCGGATGCGCCCGCCGGCGAGCAACCGCGGGATCCAGCCAGCGCCCGAGCCCCACATCGGCTCCACGAGGACGTGGATGTCGGCCGCCCGGAGCGCGTCGAGATCGAGCGTGCGGCGGAGGAACCGCTCGTAGCCGGTGAAGGGGTCGAACCGCTCCACGAGGCCCGCCGCTTCGGCGTCGGCGAAGGGCCGTCGCTCGATCGCCGTCCCACCGTTGGCTGCGATCCGCGCCTCCAGCACCGACAGGATCTCGGGCCCCGCCGCGGAACCTGACGCCGACTTCACCTTGAAACCGTTGTCGGTCCACGGGTTATGGCTCGCGGTGATCACGATGCCGGCGGCAGCCCCACGCTCGACCACCTCGTACGAGGACATCTGCGTCGGCACCGCGTGGGCCGCGAACGCAACCGGGATGTCGCGCGCCAGCAGGACTTCGGCAGCGGTCATCGCGAAGTGTTCGCTGGCAAACCGCCGGTCATAGGCGACCACGACGCCCCGCGCATGCTCGCCGCGCGAGGCCACGTACTCGGCCACGCCGTCGGCACAGCGGCGCACGTTCTCGAACGTGAAATCGTCGGCGACTTTCGCGCGCCAGCCGTCGGTACCGAAGACGATCCGGGTCGGCGCTGGGACCTCGGCGATGATCGTCAAGGGGCGTGGCTCTCCGCTGCGGCGACTCGGTCCAGCAGGGCCTGGACGCGGTCGCGATCGGCGCCGGCTCCGACCAGGTGGGCGCTCGGCGCGTCGACGCGGATCGTACCCGGCCCTGCGACCAGCTCCAGTCCACGGGGACCTGGACCGACGAGCAGGTCTTCGGCCGCAATCTGGATGGTCTCGCCCGCCTCTGCCACGCGTCCCGTGCCGCCCGCTCCGATCGCCGCGAGCAGCGCCGTCCAGCCGCCGATGTCGCTCCAGCCGACGTCCATGCTCGCCATGACCACCCGACCCGCCCGCGACGCCGGTTCCATGACCTCGTAGTCGATCGACCGAGTCCGCAGACCGGCGTAGGCCTCGGCCAATTCGTCTGGGTCGTCGAGCGCCGGCTCGAGCGTCTCGACGAGGTCCGTGTAGTCCCCCAGCGCGGCGCGGATCGCCCGCCGCTGCCAGAGGAACATGCCCGCGTTCCAGGCGATGCCACTGCCGGCCTCGTACAGCCGCTGCGCCTCGGCCGCGGGTGGCTTCTCGCGGAACTCATCGAGGACGTAGGACTGGAGACCCTCGACCTGGGCCCCGGGCCGCTTCGGCATCAGGTAGCCGTACTCGGTCGCCGGGCGCTCCATCTGGACGCCGAGCGTCACCAGCGGCTCGGCAACGCCGAATGCCCCGCGCGCCAGTCGGGCCGCCTCGCCCAGTGTCTCGGCAAACCGGGCGGAGTTCCCGATCATGTGGTCGGCCGGCAGCACGGCCATGACCTCGTCCGCCGGTCGCTCGATGACCAGCGTGGCGAGCGCGATGGCTGCCGCGGTATTGCGTCCTGCAGGCTCCGCGATCACATCGACCTCGGGCGCCTGGGCGATGACGAGGTCGACATGGGCCGTGCTGACCACCACGAAGATGCCGCTCAGGCCGTCGACGCGGCGCAGGCGCTCCACGGTCCGCTGCAGCAGCGTGCGGTCGTCCATCAGCGGCAGGAAGGGCTTGGGCCGATCCGCCCGGCTGAGCGGCCGCAGGCGCGTGCCGCCGCCACCGGCCAGGATCACCGCGTACATGCCCGGATTCTAAGGATCGCGTCACCGGCCCGAACGGGTGCTACCCTCCGGCCTCGGGCCAATGGCCTCGCGGAGCTCAGCGCCCGGCCTCGGCGAGCGAGTCCTCGGTCCCCGAGCCAGGGCGGCCAGATGGAGAACCGATGACCAGCATCGTCGAGGCCGAGCAGTACCTGTTCACGTCCGAGTCGGTGACCGAGGGGCACCCCGACAAGATGTGCGACCAGGTCTCGGACGCGATCCTCGACGCGATCCTGCGCGATGACCCGGTGGCGCGCGTAGCCTGCGAGACGGCGACGACGACCGGCATGGTGGTGGTCCTGGGCGAGATCACGACCTCGACGTACGTGGAATTTCAGAACGTCGTGCGCGACACAATCCGCGAGATCGGCTACACGGACGCGCGCTACGGCTTCGACTACCGGACCTGCGGCACCCTCGTCTCGGTGCACGAGCAGAGCCCCGACATCAAGCGGGGCGTGGACGAGGCACTCGAGACGCGCGGTTCCGGAGACCGCCACGACCAGGGCGCCGGCGACCAGGGCATGATGTTCGGGTTCGCCTGCCGCGAGACGCCCGAGCTCATGCCGCTGCCGATCTCGCTGGCCCATCGCCTCTCGCGCCGGCTGGCCGAGGTGCGCAAGAACGGCACACTCCCCTACCTGCGCCCTGACGGCAAGACCCAGGTCACCGTGGAGTACCGCCGCGGCGAGCCCGTGGCCGTGCGGACCGTGGTGATCGCGGCGCAGCACGACGAGGAGGTCGCCAGCGAGCGGCTCCGCGACGACGTGATCCAGGCCGTGATCCGCGAGATCGTCCCGCGTGAACTGCGGCGCGTCGACCCCACGATCCACGTCAATCCCACCGGGCGCTTCGTGATCGGCGGCCCGATGGGCGACGCCGGGCTGACCGGCCGCAAGATCATCGTGGACACGTACGGCGGCATGGCCCGCCACGGTGGCGGGGCCTTCAGCGGCAAGGACGCCTCCAAGGTGGACCGCTCGGCGGCCTACGCAGCGCGCTGGGTGGCCAAGAACGTCGTCGCCGCCGGGCTGGCCGACCGCTTCGAGATCGAACTGTCATACGCGATCGGGATCGCGCGGCCGCTTTCGATCTCGATCGAGACGTTCAACACCGGCCGTATCCCCGACGAGCGGATTCTGGGCCTCATCGACCGCCACTTCGACCTGCGGCCGGCCGCCATCATCGACGCGCTCGACCTGCGCCGGCCGATCTTCCGCCAGACCGCCGCGTACGGCCACTTCGGGCGGCCCGAGCTCGACCTGCCGTGGGAGCGCACGAATCTCGCCGCGGCGCTCGCGGACGACGCCGGCGTGCAGCTGCCCGAGCCCGTCGTGGGCCGCCTCACGGCGTCGTGACCGTCGCGGGCGTGGGCGTCCGCCAGCCCGACCTGCTGCGATATCGCGCCGAGTTCCCGGGTCTCGCGCGTTCGACGTACCTCAACACCTGCTCGCTGGGCGCCCTGTCCGACCGGAGCCGGGCCCACCTGGAACGCTTCCTCGGGCAGTGGGAGAGTCTCGGGGCGCGTGCCTGGTACCGCCACTGGCTACCGGAACTGGCCCTGCTGCGCGAGGAGTACGGCGCCCTGCTCGGCGTCCCGGGCACGCAGATCGGCCTTGCGCCGAATGTCTCGGGCGCGCTCGCGACCATCGCCTCGGCGATCGACGGCGTCCATCGTGGCGACGACGCGACCCTCGGCCGACTGCGCGCGGCGGGCCTGCCGGCCGGGGGCCGGGCGCGGACTCGCGTCATCACAACGGCGCTCGACTTCCCGACCGTGGGCCACCAGTGGCTGGCTCGCGCCCCGCTGGGCGTGGAGGTGGTCGTACTGCCGTCGCCGGACGGCCTGACGGTGCCGCTGACGGCGTTCGAGGCGGCGGTCGACGAACGCACGGCCCTGATCGCGACCGGCCAGGTCTACTTCACCACCGGAGCCATCCAGGACGTGGCAGGGCTGGCGCGGCTCGCCCACGAGCGGGGCGCGCTGCTGGTCATCGACGCCTACCAGGCCACCGGCCTGCTGCCGACCGACCTCGCCACGGGCGGCACGGACCGCCCCGACGCCTACGTCTCCGGCACGCTCAAGTGGCTGTTCGGCGGCCCGGGCAACGCCTTCCTGTGGGTCCGCCCCGACCTGTTCGAGGCGCTGGTCCCCTCCACGACCGGCTGGTTCAGCAGCTCCCGCCAATTCGCGTTCGACGTGGCTTCCCTGGACCTCGCGGCAGACGCCCGCCGCTACGAACTGGGCACCCCGTCGATCCCCTCGACGTTCGTCGCTCGGGGTGGCCTGGAGGTCGTGCGCGAGATCGGGGTCGAGCGGATCCGCGAGCGGACCGTGGACCTGGGGACGCTCGCCATCGCCGCCGCCGACGACGCGGGCCTCCGGATCCGGGCGGTCCGGGACGAGGCGATGCGGGCCGGCATCGTCGCCGTCGAGGTGCCGGAGCCCAGACCGGTGGTCGACGCCCTTGCCGCGCGCAAGATCATCGTGGACTACCGGCCCGGGATCATCCGGCTCTCACCCGCCTTCTACAACAGCGAGGACGAGGTGCGCCTGGTCGTGGCGGCGCTCGACGAGATCGTGCCGGGCACGGATCGCGCCTGATCGGGCGGTCGCGGGAGGGGTGGGTGGCCTTCAAGTACCTCCACGTGCTCACGATGTTCGTGGCCGTGACGCTCATGTTCGGCGGCGAGGTGCTGTTCCATCTGCTGCGGCGCACCGGCGACATGGCCACGTTGCGCCGCTTCGTGGACGTCGTGTTCCCGGTCTTCCGGGTCGGGGTGGGACTGTTGACGCTCGGCGTGGCGTTCGGGCTGGCCGCCGCGGCCGCGATCGGCTGGAATCTGACCGCGCGTTGGCTGGTGCTCGCGTACGGCCTGGCGGCCCTCATCTACGCGGTCGGCTTCGGGCTCGGCGTGCCGTACTTCGATCGCGTACGCGCCGCGCTTCGCGAGCACGCCGACGACCCCGCCCAGCCAGACCTCCGGCGGGCGCTCGGTGACCGGCGTGGCCCGATCGCCCTGGTCGCGTCGACGGTCCTCTACGTGGCGATCCTGTACGTCATGGTCGTCAAGCCTGGCGGCTGAGATGGCGGCCGATCCGCCGGCTGGTCGCGGGAACTCCAGCCCGGCCGGGCGGCTCAGCCGGTTGGGCGGACCAGCTCGATCGGCTCGATGAGGTCGGCCGGGGTGAAGCCGAACACCTGGCCGTAGAAGGAGAGCTCTGCCTCGAACGAGCGGATGATGTTCTCCGCTCGCCGGAAACCGTGGTCCTCGTCCTCGAACGCCAGGTAGGCATGGGGGACCCCGTTCGCCGCGAGGCCGGCCACGATCTGCTCGGCCTGGACCGGCGGCACGATGCGGTCGTCGAGGCCCTGCAGGATCAGGACCGGGCAGCGGATGCGGTCCGCGAAGTTGAGCGGCGAGCGTTCGCGCCAGCGCTCGATCGTCTCCGGGAACGGGCCCACCAGGCTCTGCGTGTAGCGCGACTCGAACTTGTGGGTCGCCTGGTCGAAGGAGACCAGGTCGCCGATGCCGAAGTAGCTCACGCCGGCCCGGAAGGCGTCGCGGAACGTGACGGCACACAGCGTCGTGTAGCCGCTGGCGCTGCCGCCGCGGATCGCCAGCCGGTGGCCGTCCACCAACCCCCGCTCGGCGAGCGAGAGCGCGCCGTTGACGCAGTCATCCACGTCCACGACGCCCCACTGGCCCTCGAGCCGCTTGCGGTACTCGCGGCCGTAGCCGGTCGAACCGCCGTAGTCCACGTCGAGGACGGCGAAGCCGCGGCTGGTGAACAGCTGGGTGAGGATGGACAGGCCGCCGAAGGCCGCCGACGTCGGGCCGCCGTGACTCGTGACGATGAGCGGCGGCCGATCGCCGTCCGGCCCGCGGAAGCGCGGGTTTCGCGGCGCGTAGAACAGACCATGGGCGGTCCGGCCACCGGCCGTCGGGAACTCGATGGGCTCGGGCAGCGAGACCGTGGCCGGGTCGATGGTCGCACCAGAGGACGTCCGCAGGACATCGGCTTCGCCGGACGCGAGGTCGAGCAGCACCAGCGAGTTGAAGCGGGTTGCGCCCGCGGCGGTGAAGACGGCTCGATCGCCCGAGACCCGGATCGGCCCGAGCTCGGTCCAGTCGAGGTCGATCCGGCGATGCTCGCCGCCGGCGGCGATCGACCACAGCTCGTCATGGCCCGCCCGCCGCACGACGGCGACGACCCGGCCGTCGCCCGCAAAGCCGTAGCTGTGGGCGGCGAACTGCCACTCCGGCCACGCGAACTCGGCCGCCGCCGGCGCCAGGGAATCGTCGCTCTCGCCGACGCGACGGTAGAGGTTGAGCCAGCCGGTCCGCTCGTCGACGAAGTGCAGCCTGCCGTCGGGGGACCAGAGCGGCTGTGTCGTCCAGTTCGCCTGACTCCCTGCGACGTGTCTTGGCGACCCCAGCGTTCCGTCGCCGCGCACGTCCGCAACCCACAGGTCCATGCCGTCCCACGGCATGTTGGGATGGTTCCACGAGAGCCAGGCAAGGCGGCGACCATCGGGTGAGAGGCGCGGCGCACTCACAAAGTCCGTGCCGTCGAACAGCACCGTCTGCGGGCCGCCATCGAGGGGGACGGCGGCGATCGCGTTCAGCGGCTCGCCCTCGCCGCGATGGTCCTCGCGGACGACGATCAGCCGTCCGCGCCCGGCGTCGAGCTCGAGGTCCGCGTAGCGGAGCCTCCCGGCGCCCTCGTCGGGGGTAATGGGCAGCGCCGACCGCCCGGGACGGGCGCGATACAGCCGGCCGTCGCGGAAGTTCGAGAAGACGACGAGGTCGCCGGCCGCCAGGTAGGCGCCGCCGCCGTATTCGTGCACGCGGGTTCGCACGTTCACGCCGAGGGGGCTCACATCCTCCGTTGCGCCGTCCGGCCACCGACGAACCAGGACCGAGATCCCGCCTTCCGCCGGGCGACCCTCCAGCCAGTAGACCAGGTCACCGTCGAGGCGCGGCTCGGCGAGGCGGACGACGCCCTCGGTCAGGAGCGAGATCGGAAGGTCGGACGCCCACGCACCGTACGGGGCGACCTGCGTCATCGCATCGCCGCCAGCACGGCGCCCATGATGAGTTCGAGGATGAGGAACGCGACGTTGTTGATTCCCCACAGCGCCACCGGCTGCCTGGCGAACCCGACCGACCAGGCCGAGAACGGTGCCGCCACGCCGGCCCACAGCACCGCCCCCACGATGGCGCCGTCGAGCGCCGCCCGGACGTCGAGGCTGACGATCAGGACATCGAGCACGATCGCGTTCACAAGCGTCCCGGCGACCCAGATCGCGATCCCCTTCGCGAGGCTGCCCTGGAGCTGCTGGTCGGTGGCTCCCGTGTAGGCGCGCACCTGCGCTCCCCAGGGGTTGCCGAGAATCGGCGGCAGATACAGGACGAACAGCGCGATGAACCCGACGACCGTCGCAATTGCGATCGGAACCGGCTGTAGTTCCGCGAACGACATCTGACGTTCCCTCCCATCACGTTCCTGACAACGCCTGACGCGAGGTCAGCACACCGATGGCGTGGCTTCCTGGTGCGTTCGTCGAGTCCGGCTGGGTCCACGACGAGGGCCCGTCACGGCCGGCGCCAGCCGAAGGCCGTGTGCGGCGTTCCGGGCCGGTGCCAGGCGAACGTGACCAGCACCCCGGCACCGATGACCGACCCCAGGAGCGACAGCCCGAGGTCCTGGATCGTGTTGGCATACGTGAGCTGGAGCCCCGACGAACCGGTCTGCGCCAGCAGGAACTCCCCGATCTCCCAGGCGATGTCCGCCACGGCACCGAAGCCGATCGACAGGCCGGCAGCCACCCAGCGCTGGTCCACGAGCGGTCCGATCGCGAGGCCGAACGCCAGCGTGAGGAACAGCCAGCCGAGTGCGTGCGGCAGCGCGTCGAACATCGGGATCGCGAACAGCCCGAGCACGTTCGCCGCGGCATCGAACACGAATGGCAGGACCAGGGCGACGTCGGCCAGGAACGGGTAGGGCCGGGGCCGGCCTCGAAGCCACCAGGCAAGCGGGATCAGCAGCGTGGCCAGGGGGTAGATGAGCGCTCGAACGCCCATCGCCTTGCCCGCAAAGTGGGACGAGGTGGGGTCGAGCAGCGGAAAGAGCGCGAGGGCAACCGCCGCGACCTTGACCGCCAGGTCCAGGATCACAAGCAGCGGCCGCGCGCCAGGCATCGGTCACGTCCCGTGCTGCCACGAGGCGACGTACTCGCGCTGCTCGGGCGTCATGTCGTCGAGGACGATCCCGAGGGCGGCGAGCTTGAGGCGGGCGACCTCGGCGTCGATGTCCGCCGGGACCACGTAGACCTGGTGATCGAGCGCCGCGTGATGGCGCGCCACGTACTCGGCGGAAAGCGCCTGGTTCGCGAAGCTCATGTCCATGACCGCCGCCGGGTGACCCTCGGCGGCGCCCAGGTTGACCAGCCGTCCTTCCGCAATGAGATTCAGCCGCCTGTCGCCGATGTCGAACTCCTGCACGTTCTCGCGGACCTCGCGGACGTGCCCCTCGGCCATCTGGCGCAGGGCCGGGAGGTCCAGCTCCGCGTCGAAGTGGCCGCTGTTGGCCATCACCGCGCCGTCGTGCATCGCCTCGAAGTGCTCCCGGCGGAAGACGTTGATGTTGCCGGTGGCGGTGACGAACACGTCACCCCACGGTGCGGCCTCGCCCACGGTCTTGATGGCGAAGCCGTCCATCAACGCCTCGAGCGCGCGGACCGGGTCCACCTCCACGACCGCCACATGGGCGCCCATGCCGTGCATCCGCGTCGCGATGCCCCGGCCCACCCAGCCGTAGCCGGCCACGACGACCTTGCGACCGGCGATCAGCAGGTTGGTTGCCCGCAGCAGGCCGTCCACCGTGGACTGGCCGGTGCCGTAGCGGTTGTCGAAGAGGTGCTTGGTCTGCGCCTCGTTGACGGCGATCACCGGGAAGCCCAGGGCGCCGTCGGCGGCCATCGCCTTCAGGCGGATCACGCCGGTCGTGGTCTCCTCGGTGCCCGCCAGGACCTCGGCGACCTGCGCCGGTCGTTCCGTGTGGAGCAACGACACCAGGTCGCAGCCGTCGTCCATCGTGAGGTGCGGCCGCGTGTCGGCGACGGCGCTGAGGTGCGCGTAGTAGGTGTCGCGATCCTCACCGCGCCGCGCGAAGACGGGGATGCCGTACTCGGTGACCAGCGCGGCCGCGACGTCGTCCTTGGTCGAGAGCGGGTTCGAAGCCGCCAGCGCCACGTGGGCGCCACCCGCCTGGAGCGTGCGCATCAGATTGGCCGTCTCCGTGGTGACGTGGAGACAAGCGCCGATTCGCAGCCCCTCGAGCGGGCGCTCGCGGGCGAACCGCTCCCGGATCAGGCGCAGCACCGGCATGTCGCGCTCGGCCCACTCGATGCGGCGCATCCCTACGCCGGCGAGGGCGCGGTCGGTGATGTCATGGGGCACGCTGGTCGGGGAGGGCGAGGTCATGTGGTCTCCTGTCCGCGCCGCGCCCCGGGCGCCCGGGCGCGCGCTGCGCAGCGTGGAGAGTACTCGTCAGGATCGATCCGGGGCCGGTCCGGGTCGGCCGCCGGCTGCGCCATCGCAGATGCCCAGCAGGCGGCGCAGCGTCGCGAACCGCGGCCACGGCGAGCCGAGGCGGTGCACCAAGCGCTCCTCGAACCGGACGTGCTCCCGGTAACCGAGCCGGCGGTACGTGGCGAGCGCCGGCGGATTGTCCGATCGGACGTTGAGCACGACCTGGTCGCACGATCGGAGCAGATCGGCCGTCACGGCCCCGGTGACCGCGGTCGCGAATCCGCGACCTCGATACTCAGGGCTGGTCAGGACGTTGCCAACGACCGCCAACCGCGCGGTCGCGCTGATGACATGGGTCCCGGCGGCGGCAACGAGCCGGCCATTGACACGGATGCCGTAGTAGACGCCGTCGGCGATCGTGCTCGACGGCAACCAGGATGCGAAACCGAGTTGGTAGAGGCGGTTGAGATCACCGATCTCGGCGGGGAAGAGCCGCTCGGCATCGGAAGACGCCGGTCGAAAGTGGTCGCGGTCGACCCACATCCGGACCATCGGCGTCCCGGGTTCGATGCGGTACCTGGAGGCCACCGCAGCCAGGTGCTCGGGCAGCGCGGCCACGTAGGCCGCCCGCGGGTGGATCAGGTCGGCCAGGATGCGTTCGATGCCGCCCGGGTCACCCAGCACGAACAGGGGCTGGGGTGACAGGCCGCCGTATTCCAGGACCACCGCGACCAGCTCGTCGCCCGACCACGCCGAACCCCAGCGGGTCCGGCCAAACTCGCGATCCTCCAGGTCGCAGATGGCGTACGCGGCGAACAGCCGGTCATGCTCGAGGAAGGTGCGCAGGGCGGTGCGGTCCGTGATCGGCCTCGCGACGACACCCTCCCGCCCCCGCTCCGTGAGCGCAACGCCGGCCATCAGCGCACGTCCGGGCCCGAGGCGGGCGGCTCGGTGGCGGCCTGCTCCGTTGCCGTCCGCTCCGTGGCAGCCGGCACAGGTCCGCCGGTCCGCGGAACGCCGTGCCGCACCGTGCGGGCGTGCCAGGCGCCCACGATCCCGCGGTCGTACGGGGCGCGGACCTGGCCCTCCTCGGTGACGATGACCGAGACCAGCTCCGCCGGCGTGACATCGATCAGCGGGTTCAGCACCGACGCGTTCGGTAGCGCGATCGCCACGTCGCCGATGCGGGCCACCGCGCCCGCGGCGCCCTGCTCGACCGGCATCGCCCGCCCATCGGCCGTCCTGAAGTCGACCGCGACGATGGGTGCGCAGACGGCGAACGGAATACGGTGGCGCTCGGCCAGCACCGCCACGGGGTAGGTACCGATCTCGGCGCCCACGTCGCCGTTGGCGGCGATCCGCTCCGCCCCGACGAGCACGAGATCGATCCGGCCGGCCTCGAGCAGCCAACCGACCGCGTTGTCGGCAACGACGATGTGGGCGATGCCCGCCTGCTCGAGCTCCCAGGCAGTGAGGCGCGCGCCCGTCAGCGGGGGTCGCGTCTCGGCGACATGGACGAGCACCTCCCGGCCGGCGTCGACGGCCGCGCGCAGGACCGCCATCACGGTGCCCACCTGGCCGCCCGCCAGCGCGCCGATCGAGCCCCGGACCAGGATCCCGACCGGGCGCTCCACCTTGGGCAGCAGCAGGATGCCGAGCCGGCCGATCCGGCCGTGGTCGCTGGTCGCCTCGCGCAGGATCGCGTCCGCCTCGGCGCGGATCGCGCCAGCGACCGCCTCACCGTCCTCGGCGAACTCGCCCGCTGCCTCGTAGGCGGCCATGATCCGCTCGACAGCGGCAATGACGTAGCGCGACGTGGGGCGGGCGGCGCTGAGCTGACCTGCCCCGGCGCGCAGGATCGCGCGGCGGCCGTACGGCTTCGCGGTTCGACTGCGCGCAGCGGTGAGCGCCATGGCGACCGCGGCCGCCTGGCCGGCCGCGGGCCCGGGGCCGATCGTCCACTCCCGGAGCTCGTGCGCCAGCTCGACCGCGCTCCGCACCTCCAGCTCCGCCAGCTCGCCGGGCAGTCGTCGCTGGTCCACGAGCACCAGGTGCTCGTCGTCGACCCGGAAGGCTGACCGGAAGCCGGTGGGATTCGCCATCAGCGGTCGGGCGATCGGCCGGCTGAACGTCTCCGAACGGACCACCTGGGCGGCGCCGGGCCCGGCCTCGACAACCGGCTCCGCGAGGGGCGCCAGCAACGCGGCATCGGGATTCAGGATGGCCCCGGCCGCCTGGGCCGTGGAACGCTGGAGCGCAGTGGCGGCGCCCGCCACGGAGGCAGCGGTCTGGAACACCTCGGCGGCGAATTGGCGGAAGAACCGTCGCCGCCCGAGATCCACGCCGGCGTGCGCCGCCCCTTCACCGGGTGTCACATCAGGACCTTCCGCCGGCCGAGCGACGTCCGCGGGCTGCTCGGCGGGATCCGGCGGCCCCACCGCGGCCCGGTCGGCTCCCGGCTCGCGGTCC
>VGPE01000015.1 GCA_016875645.1 Chloroflexota bacterium | reverse complement strand
GTCTCGAGGAGGGGGTCTTCCCGCACGCCCGCGCGCTCGAGGATGAGAAGGAGCTCGAAGAGGAGCGCCGGCTCGCGTACGTCGGCATCACCCGCGCCAAGCGGCGGCTGTTCCTCTCGAGCGCGTGGCGACGGGCGACCTGGGGCAGTGGCCAGGCCTCGGTGCCCAGCAGGTTTCTCATGGAGATCCCCGACGAACTGATGGTCGGGCCGAAGCTGCGCCGGGACGACGACGATGAGGTCGACCACGGCGACGGCCCCCTGGACCTCGACCTTGTCTTCGGCCGGCGGGCCACGCGCTTCGGCACGACGATCCGTGCCGGCGGGGCCGCCTACCGGCAGGGAAGCGGCCGGCCCGGGGCGCCCGCGAACCCGAGCGATTTCCGCCCGACGCGCGACCTCGGGGCACGGCGTGACGCGTTTGCCAGCGGTGCGCGGTCCGGCAGCCTCGGGACGCCCGGGGGGAACCACGCGGGCCCCGCCGAGATGCCGCCAGCCCCGCCGCGCCGGGTCCATGCCCGGCCCATCGTCCCCGGCGAGAGGCAGTTCCGGGATGGCGACCGGGTGCGCCATGGCAAGTGGGGGAGCGGCATCGTTGTCAGCTCCAAGCTGACCCGTGACGACGAGGAGGTCACCGTCGCATTCGGGGACGCGAGCATCGGAACGCGCAAGCTTCTCGCAAGCCTCGCAAACCTGGAGCTGATGGGCTGACGGTGTCGGACACCGCCCTCGACGATCCTGCGGTCGCTCGTGCCCGCGAGGGCGGCGAGGAGGCTGCACGCGCACGACACGCCGAGTTGGCGGACGCGATCGCGCACGCCAGCCGCCTCTACTACGAGCAGGACGCGCCCGAGATCTCCGACGCCGAGTGGGACCGGCTCTTCCACGAACTGGTCGCGCTCGAGACGGCGTTCCCGGACCTCCGGACCCCGGAGTCGCCCACGCAGCGAGTCGGCGGCGCGCCGTCGGGCACGTTCGACGAGGTCCGCCATTCCCGGCCCATGCTCTCGCTCGCCAATGCGTTCAGCGAGGACGACCTGCGTGCGTTCGATGCCCGCGTCCGGCGCGGCCTTGGTCTGCCCGCAGCCCCCCAGGCGGCTGATGGCCTGACGTACGTCGCCGAGCTCAAGATCGACGGCCTTGCGGTCAGCCTTCGTTACGAGCGCGGCCGGTTCGCCCAGGGCGCCACCCGCGGCGACGGGACGACGGGCGAGGACGTGACCGCCAATCTGCGCACGATCGAGTCGATCCCGAAGCGCCTGTCCGAGGCCGTCTCCATCGAGACCCGCGGCGAGGTGTTCATGCCGAAGGCGGAGTTCGCCCGCATCAATGCCGAGCGCGAGGAGGTGGGTCTGCCGACGTATGCGAACCCGCGCAACAGCGGCGCCGGGTCCCTGCGCCAGATCGATCCCGGGGTCACCGCCAGCCGCCGGCTCGCCTCCTGGCAGTACCAGTTGATCGAGCCCGGCGGGACGACCACGCGCCAGTCCGAGGCCCTCGCGCGCCTGGAGTCGCTCGGCTTTCCCGTGAACCCCAATCGCCTCGCCGGCCTGGATCTCGACGCCGTGCTCGGGTTCATCGAGTCCTGGCGCCAGGCGCGTCACAACCTCCCGTATGAGACCGACGGGGTCGTGGTGAAGGTCGATCGGCTCGACCTGCAAGACCGGCTCGGCATGGTCGCGCGGGCGCCGCGCTGGGCGATCGCTTACAAGTTCCCGCCCGAGCAGGTCGAGACGCTCCTCGAGGACATCGTCCCGTACGTGGGCCGCACCGGCACGCTCACCCCGGTCGCGCACCTGGCGCCGGTCAAGGTCGCGGGCTCCACGGTGGCGCGAGCCACGCTGCACAACCTCGACGAGGTGCGCCGCAAGGACATCCGGATCGGCGATCATGTCGTGCTCCAGAAGGCTGGCGACGTGATCCCCGAGGTCGTGCGGTCCCTGCCGGAGCGACGGACCGGTGGCGAGCGCGAGTTCGAGATGCTGCCGACGTGCCCGGTGTGCGCGACCCCGATCGTCCGTGACGAGGGCGCCGTCCGTCACTACTGCCCGAACCCTGCCTGCCCCGCCCGTGTTGCACAGGAGTTCGCCCACTTCACGGGCCGCGGCGGCATGGACATCGAGGGTGCTGGCTGGAAGGTGCTCGAGCAACTGCTCGGGCGCGGCCTCGTGAAGTCGCGCGGTGATCTCTTCCGCCTGGCAGTCGAGGACCTCGAGTCCCTCGACCGCTTCGCCCGCAGGAGCGCCGAGAGCCTCCACCAGGCGATCGAGCGCTCGCGGCGTCGGCCGCTCGAGCGAGTGCTCAACAGCCTGGGCATCGCGCAGGTCGGCTGGACGACGGCCATCGATCTCGCGCGCTGGCTCGCCGGCGCCGTCCCCGCGGGGGATGCGCCGTTTCTCGAGCGTGCGGCCGGATTCCTGCGACAGGTGGCGTCGGAGGCGCCGGACCGCTTCGAGGAGGTCCCGGGCGTCGGACCAACGGTTGCCGCAAGCCTCGCGGCCTGGTTCGGCGCGGACGGGCCGGGAGCCGGTGTGCTCGAAGACCTCGCGTCAGCGGGCGTCGAGCCCGAGATTCCCGCACCGCGGGGCCCGGTTGCCGGTGGGGGGCCGCTGGACGGAAGGACCCTGGTGGTGACCGGCACGCTCGAGGGCTTCGACCGGCAGGGCGCCGAAGACGCCATCCGCATGGCCGGCGGCAAGCCCTCTGGCTCGGTCAGCCGCAGGACGGACTACCTGGTCGCCGGCGAGAACGCGGGCTCGAAGCTCGCGAAAGCGCAGGAGCTGGGCGTGCGTGTGATCGATGAAGAGCAGTTCCGGCGCGTGCTCGCCGGCGAACCGATTGACTGACATCTGGCCGGCGCGACGGACCCGGCCAGTGGGAGCCCGGCCGACCCCGGGTCCGACTAGCGGAACACCTCATAGGTGGTCACCAGGCGGACGCTGAAGACGCGAAGGGCACCGAGGTCGGAACCGTTCGCCGTGACCGTCGCGAACACCCTTCGGCTGTTGACGGCCGTGGCGCCGGCCGTCACGGCGTAGCGGGCGTTGGCCGTGCCGGTCTTCACCTCGGCCACCTGCTCGCCGCTCGTGTCAAGCAGGGCCAGCAGGGCGCCCGTTCGGCCCGCCTGCGCTTCGCCCATCACCTCGAATCGGACCGTGCGGTACGTCCTGGCGGATGGCAGCGTGAACTCGTACGAGACGAAGGCCCAGTCGGCGCCCTGGTTGCCGTAGACGTGGACGCTCTTGTCGCTGTCGCGATCGATCACGAGGCCGAAGCCCTCGGTGCCCTCCCGGTCGTAGTCGACGCCGTCGCGCACCTGGATGTCGATGAGGCGCACCAGGCGCTTCGACGACACGGTGAGGGGCGACGAGACGACCATCCGGTTGCCGCGCTGGTCGGTGAGTGTCTGGACCACGGTGTAGGGGCCGTCCGGCACGATCGTGCCGCTTGACGTGCGTCCGTTCCAGGTCGTCGAGTACGCGCCAAGCCTCGTTCCGAGCCCGATTCCGCGGACCCGCTTGCCGGCCGCGTTCATGATCCCGACCGTGATCGACGTCCGTTCATCGGTCCGACCGCGGATCGTGACGAAGTCGCCGATCCCGTCGACGATCGGGTAGAGAGTCGCGTGCGACACCGAGACGCCCGTTGCGCGCACCACGCTGTCCGCGCCGATGAAGACCGGTGTGCCGGGCTGGCTGACGCCGCGAACGCCGTCGAGCCGTTGAAGATTGCGACGATCTGGTGCGAACCGGCGGCCAGCGTCGAGATGGCCAGGACCGACTGGCCCGTCGCCGTGTCAATCGGCGCCGTGCCCAGGAGGCGGTCGCCCTTTATGAACTGGACCCGGCCGTCGTCCGGCCTGGGGCTCACGGTCGCGCGGAGGGTCGCGAGATCGCCTTCGACGGCACCCGGGGTCGCGAGGGCCACCGACGTGCTCGTCGAGAAGCCGCCCGTGGTCCCGAGCGTCACCGTCACGACGAACGGGGCACTCACCGAGCCGGTGAAGTCACCGAAGCCCGTGAAGGACGCAACGATCGAGTGGCTCCCCGGAGCCAGCGTCGGACTGATGCCCGCGGCGTTGGTCTCGGGATCGACGGGCGCCGTGCCCAGGACGCCGCTCTGGCTGCTGAACGTGACCGATCCGCCGCCGGCCCCCGGGTTGATCGACGCCGTGAGCGACGCCCTGTCGCCGGCCACGATGGTGGCCTGAGCGGCCGAGAGAGTCACCGAGGTCGCGGTTGCGGCAGCGACCCACGACGGGAACAGGAGCGCGGCCATCATCACCGCGACACCGGAGGTCAGGCGAGTCGAGCGGCCACCGGCACGGGTGGCCGGCCTCGGAGTTCCGGGCATGCACGATCCTTTCGCCCTGGCTGCAGACCCTGTCCCGGTCGGGCCGCTGGGATCCGTTGCTCGTCCCAAACGTATCACTCCGGCCCCGGTCGGCGAGCGGGCGATGTCAGCCGACCGCGAAATTGAACTGGCCCCAGATCATCTGCGGCTGCCACGTCATCGACGCACCGCGAGCCATGCGGATCGCGCGCCAGCCCGGCCGCCAGCCCTCAGCCACGAGACGCTCGACGCCTGCACGGTTCGCGGTCAGGATGCCTGCACGCACTCGCCGGTCGGGGCCGACCAGGCCCCGCCGTTGGCGGAGGATCGCCATTGCGGCGTCAGCGGACCGGGCGATGGTCGCCCCACCGCCCCAGGGCGGCCGGAGCAGGAAGCCCTCGATCAGCCCGTGCTCCGCCACCGACCGCACAGCCCAGCCCGGCCCCGGTCCGGCGACCGCCAGGACGCCAGCCAGGATCGCCGAACGGTCCTCGCCCGTCGCGAGCGCGTCCAGTTGGGCGCAGCCCGGCAGGTCGGAGGTGGACAGGCGTTCCACGCGCAGGCGCGTCGACGGGCGTTCGGGGTTCCGCGCATCCGGTGGCAGCCCGGCGATCTCGTACGTCTGGTACCAGCCCTGTTCGGCAAACCCGAGCCGTTCGTACAGGGGCCGTCCCAGGTCGGTCGCCACCAGCACGAGCGTCGCGCAGCCGCGCTCATCCAGGTCGTCGATGACGGCCTGGGTCAGGGCCGCCCCGAGGCCACGGCCGCGCCATGGGGCGTCCACGAAGATCGTGCCGACCCAGCCGACGCGACCATGTGCGGTCCCGACCCCGGTGCCGACCAGCTGGCCGTCCACCTCGGCGACGATCGGCCGGCAGGCCGGCTGCTCCACGGCGAAGTCGAAGAATGAGCGTCTCGCCTCGAACGGTCCCCAATCGCCGCGGTCGAGGAGGTCGGCCGCGGGGCGCACGTCGTCGGCCGCCATCGGCCGGATCACCGGGTTCGCCATCGGGCCGCAGGGTACCCCGGCCGGACGGCCGCCTCCGGCAGCGCGGCTATCATCGCCGCATGTCCGGCCTCTCGCGCAGCGATGTCGAGCACGTTGCGCATCTCGCCCGCCTCGGGCTCGCGCCCGACGAGATCGAGCGACTCCAGGGCGAGCTCAACCACATCCTCGAGCAGTACGCGGCGCTCGCCCGCCTCGAGACCGACGCGATTCCGCCCACCGCCCAGACGATCGAGCTCGAGAACATCCTGCGCGATGACGTCGTCCGTCCCTCGCTATCGCAGGCCGACGCCCTGGCCAACGCCGTCGCGACCGAAGGCCCGTTCATCGTCGTGCCCGCCATCATCGGCGGGAGCTAGGACGGTGGCCGGAGCAGGGCAGGGCGCCGACCTGACGTCGCTCACCGCCCACGACATGGGCATCGGCCTGCGCGCCGGGCGGTTCTCTTCGCGCGAGCTCGTGAGCGCTCACCTCGACGTCGCCGAGCGCCAGAACCAGGCCCTCAACGCCTGGCTCGCGATCGATTGGGAGGGCGCACTCGCACAGGCATATGCAGCCGACGCCCGCCTGGCCGCGGCGCGGGCGGATGGCTCGGGTCGGCCCCGGGCCGTCGGCCATCACCCGCTGCTCGGCGTACCCGTCGCGCTCAAGGACCTGATCTCCGTCCGGGGCGGTCCGACCACGGCCGGCTCGCGCATCCTCGAGGGCTACCTCGCCCCCTATGACGCGCACATCACCGAGCGCCTTCGGGACGCGGGCGCCGTCATCCTGGGCAAGACCAACATGGACGAGTTCGCGATGGGCTCGTCCACCGAGCACTCGGCCTACGGTCCGACGGCGAACCCGTGGGCGCTCGATCGCGTGCCCGGCGGCTCGAGCGGCGGCTCGGCGGCCGCCGTCGCGGCATCGCACGCGCCCCTGGCGCTCGGCACGGACACCGGCGGCTCCATCCGCCAGCCGGCCGCCCTGTGCGGGATCGTCGGGATGAAGCCGACGTACGGCCGCGTGAGCCGGTACGGGATCGTCGCCTTTGCGAGCAGCCTCGATCAGGTCGGGCCCTTCGCGCGCGACGTGCGCGACGCGGCCATGCTGCTCCATGCCGTCGCCGGCCGCGACGAGCGGGACGCGACCTCGGCGCCGGTGGCGGTCCCGGACGGACTGCTGGCCCTGCCCGACGACGACGCGGCAGCCACGATCCTGCGCGGGAAGCGGATCGCCCTGCCCCGCGAGTACTTCGTGGCCGGCATGGAGACCGGCGTCGAGGCACGAGTGCGCGAGGCTGTCGCTGCGCTGGAGTCGGCGGGCGCCCGGGTCGAGGAGGTGTCGCTGCCGCATACCGAGTACGGGCTCGCCACGTACTACATCGTCGCACCCGCCGAGGCGAGCGCGAACCTCGCCCGCTACGACGGCATCCGCTACGGGCGCCACGTCGCGGCCGATCCGCCGGATGTCCTGGCGAACTACCTGCGCACGCGCGGGGAGGGGTTCGGACGCGAGGTGAAGCGGCGGATCATGCTCGGGACGTACGCGCTCTCCGCCGGCTACTACGACGCCTACTACCTCAAGGCACAGAAGGTCCGCACGCTCATCAAGGGCGATTTCGACGCAGTCTGGTCTGCCGGCTTCGACGCCATCGTCGCCCCGACCAGCCCGTCGGTCGCGTGGCCGTTCGGGGCGAAGCTATCGGACCCGGTGGCGATGTACCTCTCCGATGCCTGCACCCTCCCCGTCAACATGGCCGGCCTGCCGGGCCTGTCGATCCCGTGCGGCCTCTCGGACGGGCTGCCGGTCGGGCTGCAGTTCATCGGCGGGCCGTGGCAGGAACTGGAGCTGCTGCGTCTCGCGCGCGGCTACGAAGCGATCACCGCGACGGCCGACTGGCGAGGTGCACGCCCGACCAGCTTCGCGGCCGCGGACGATTCGGCGGTACCGTCGCCCGCGGAGCGCGTTCGACGCTGAGGTTGCGGCCGGCTCCGAACCACCGCACCGCGCGATCCATCGCCCCCTTTTCGCGACCTTCGGCACTTCGCGGCTGCCCGCCAGCGGTCGATCATGGTCCCAAAGGAGGCAGCGATGTCGAAGTTCCTGCGCCTCGCCGCGCTCGGCGCGGCGATCACGGCGCCGATCGGCGCCTACGCCCTCATCGTCCGACCGTGGACCCGGCGCTGGGGGGTCGATGCGGCGGATGCCACCCGCGAGCTGCCCGGCGATCACCTGGTTCCGGAGCCGACCCTCGTGGAGACGAGAGCCATCACGATCGATGCTGCACCCGCGGACATCTGGCCCTGGCTGGTCCAGATGGGCTACGGCCGTGGCGGGTGGTACAGCTACGATCAGATGGACGTGAAGGGCCACAGCGCCACGGAGGTCGTGCCGGAGTGGCAGCAGCTCGCGGTGGGCGACACCGTGCCGACGCATCCCGCGGGCGGCTTCGAGGCGGCCCTCGTGGATCGTGAACAGGCGCTCGTGCTCTACGTCGATCCTGCGATCATCGAGCGCTGGCAAGCGGCCACCGAGGCCGGCGAAGGCACCGAAGGGCGTGAGCAGCATGAGGCTGCGCCTGCCGGCGTCCAGGCGTCCGGCGCTTTCCTGGGGACCACCGTCCCGCGCGACTTCGCGGGCAGCTGGGCATTCGTCATCGAGCCGATGGCTGACGGCCGCACGCGGCTGGTCGAGCGCCTCCGCTTCCGATTTGCCGGCGCCCCCACGATCGGCGGGCCGATGGCGATGGAGGCGCTCGGGTTCGGCGTGTTCCTGATGGTCCGCCGGCAGATGCTCGGCATCCGCGACCGTGCCGAGGGGCTTGCCAGGGCGAAGCTGCCCGCACCGCTGCCGGCCTCGTACCAGCCATTGCCGACGCTCTTCGCAACCTGAAGGGAGGTGCCCGGGCGCACCGGCGAGGGTAGCCCGCTGCGGGCCGGTGGCGTAGGCTTCCGGGTCATGACGACGATCCACGCTGCCCGCCCGCCGCTGGCCGAGCGCGTCCTTTCGCGGCGCGTTCGTGAGGTCCCGCCGTCCGGCATCCGGCGCTTCTTCGACATCGCCGCGACGATGACGGACGTCATCAGTCTCGGCATCGGCGAGCCGGATTTCGACTCACCGCCGCAGATCATCGAGGCCGGCGTTCGGAGCCTCCGGGCAGGCCGGACGCACTACACCTCGAACTACGGGACCATGGAGCTCCGGCGCGTGCTGGTCGACCACCTCGAGCGCCGCTACGGCGTGCGCTACGACCCCGCCCGCGAGGTGCTGATCACGGTCGGGGCGTCGGAGGCGCTGGACCTCGCGATGCGCGCGACGATCGACCCGGGCGATGAGGTCGTCATCCACGAGCCCTCGTACGTCGCCTACGCGCCGGCCGTGACCTTCTCGGGCGGGAGCGTGAACTGGGTGTCCACGCGGCTCGAGGACGACTTCGCGCTCGATCCCGCGGCCGTCGAGCTGGCGATCACGCCGCGCACCAAGGCGCTGTTCCTTGGCTACCCATGCAATCCGACCGGGGCCGTGCTGCCGCCCGATGTGCTCGACGAGATCGCCCGCATCGCCGAGCGCCACGACCTGCTGGTGATCAGCGACGAGATCTACGACCGCCTCGCGTACGGGGACTACCGCCACCGGGCGTTCAGCGCGCTGCCGGGCATGCGCGAGCGGACCATCCTGCTGGGCGGATTCTCCAAGGCCTACGCGATGACCGGCTGGCGAGTCGGCTTCCTGTGCGCGCCCGCCGCGATGCTCGAGGGCATCGTGAAGGTGCACCAGTACGGGATCATGTCCGCGCCGACGGTTGCGCAGGATGCAGCGCTCCAGGCGCTCACATCGGCTGAGCCGGACGTGGAGCGGATGCTGTCGGCCTACGACCGCCGCCGGCGGCTGCTCGTGGGCGGCCTCAACGACCTCGGGCTGCGGACGTTCGAGCCGCGCGGCGCGTTCTACGCGTTCCCGCAGATCACGTCCACCGGGCTCGATTCCGAGACGTTCGTGGAGCGCCTGTTGACCGAAGAGCACGTCGCCTGCGTACCCGGCGGCGCATTCGGGCCGTCGGGCGAGGGGCACGTCCGGATGTGCTACGCGACGAGCGAGGACAAGCTCCGCGAGGCGCTGGTCCGGATCGGCCGCTTCGTCGCGCGGGTGCGCGAGCAGGCTGGAGCCAGCGCTCGCGCATGAGCGCCGCAGCGCTGGTCCTGTTCACCTGTGGCCTCGTCCTCGCCAGGATCGGGCTGGTCCGCGGCTACGCGGTGGCGCGCCAGGCGATCGCACCCCTGGTCCACCAGGGCGACCCGACCCGGGCTGCCATCGAGGCGCTCCGGCCGCTGCCGTTCCGACCGAAGGTGCGGACAGTGGTCGTCCGAGCGGTCATCGCCATCGGCTGGCTGGCGATTTCCCTCTACGGGCTCTACTTCGTCGTGCGCGCGCTCACGCTGCTCGCGTGAGCACGCAGGCGCCGGCGCGCCCCGGCAGCGCCACCGAGCGCTTCGAGCTCGTGGTCGGCATCGAGGTCCACTGCCAGCTGCGCACCGCGAGCAAGATGTTCTGCGGCTGCTCGACCGACTACGACGGCGCGCCGCCCAACACCCACACCTGCCCGGTCTGCCTCGGGCTGCCGGGCGCCCTGCCAACCATCAACCGGCGGGCGGTGGAGCACGTCCTCGCGACGGGCCTCGCGATCGGCGCCAGCGTGCCCTCCGCGACGCGCTGGGACCGCAAGAACTACTTCTACCCGGACTTGCCCAAGGGCTACCAGATCAGCCAGTTCGAGCTGCCGCTGGCATCGGCCGGGCACCTGACGTTCGACACGTCCGACGGTCCGCTCACCGTGCGGATCCGCCGGGCGCACCTCGAGGAGGACACGGCCAAGCTGATCCACGCCGCGGGGCCGACGGGGGAGCGGATCAGCCTGATCGACTTCAACCGCTCGGGCGCGCCACTGATGGAGATCGTGACCGAGCCCGACGTGCGATCCGCGGAGGCCGCGCGCCGCTACGCCGAGGAGCTCCAGCTGCTGCTGCGCGCGATCGGTGTCTCCGACGCGGACATGGAGCGCGGCCAGATGCGGGTGGAGGCCAACGTGTCCATCCGGCCGCGTGGGACCGAGGCCCTCGGCACCCGGGTCGAAGTCAAGAACATGAACTCGTTCCGCGCGGTGGAGCGGGCCGTGGCGCACGAGGCGAAGCGCCAGGCGGCGGCGCTCGATGCGGGCGAGCCGCTCAGCCAGGAGACCCGCGGCTGGGACGACGCGCGCCGGGCGACCTACGTCATGCGCTCCAAGGAGGAGTCGCACGACTACCGCTACTTCCCGGAGCCTGACCTGCCGCCGCTGCGCACCGACTCGGCGTGGCTGGCCGACATCCGGGGCAGGCTGCCCGAGTTGCCGGCCGCTCGGCGGGCGCGCTACCGAGACGCGCTCGGCCTGTCGGCGTACGACGCGGCGGTGATCGTGGCCGATCCGACGATGACAGCGGCGTTCGAAGCCGTCCGCGCCGCTGGGCCCGATCTCCCGGCCAAGGAGCTCGCGAACCTCGTCACCGGTGAGTACGCGCGCCTGGCGCGTGAGACCGCCGATCGCGGGCCCGAGGGGCTGGTCGGCCGAGCCACGCCGGCCGCGCTCGCGGACCTGCTGACGCGCGTGGTCGCGGGTTCGCTGTCCCGTACGAACGCGCGCGAGGTCCTTGCGGACCACGTGCGGACGGGCGAGCCGATCGGGGCGATCGTCGAGCGCGAGGGGCTGAGCCAGATTTCGGACGCCGGAGCACTGGGTGCCGCCGTCGACGCGGTGCTCGCCGCCAACGCCGCAGCAGTGGCGGATCACCGGGCCGGGAAGGCGCAGGCAATCGGGTTCCTCGTCGGCCAGGTCATGAAGGCCACCCGCGGCCAGGCGAACGCGGCCATGGTCCAGTCGGCACTGCGGGCGCGCCTCGACGCGGGCGGCGGGCCCGCGGGAGCGTAGGCGTGGGCCCGGTCAACCTCGCCCTGTGGGGGCTCGGCGTCGTGCTGATCGCGGTGGGCTACAGCCGCGCCCGCGGCCCGTATGCGCGCTACCAGGCGCTCAAGGCGCAGGACGCGAACGTCGCGCGCTACGAACGCTGGCGCGGAGGCGTGCGCGATTCGTCGACGACGGGCGCTTCGGTGGCGATGCAGGTCCTGCTGCGGCAGGCGCGGATCGGCGGCGCGATCGCAATCGCGGGCTTCGTCTGCGTTCTGGCGGGCTTCGCCATCCGCTGACGTCTCCGGGGCCGGGGGACTTTACCGCCCCAGGCGCCGGTGATCCACGGCCGTGCACCGATCCATCACCACCGCCAGGCCCCCGGCGGTCGCGATCCGGGCGGCCTCCCAGCTGATCACGCCGATCTGCAGCCACAGCGCCCGGGCCCCGATCCTGACGGCGGCCTCCGCCACTTCCGGGCACGCGGCCGGCTGACGGAACACGTCCACGATGTCGATCCGGCCCGATGCGAGGGCGGCCGCCTCATCGAGCGTGGCGACGGCCGGGACCCCGAGCACGGAGGACTCGTTGGGATTGACCGGGATCACTTCATAGCCGGCGCGCCGGAGGTACTCGAAGACTCCGTGCGAGGGACGGTACGGGCGCGACGACGCCCCGACCACGGCGATGCGGTGCGCCGAGGCCAGCAGGTTCCGGGCCCCCGCGTCGTCGAGGACCGGCAGCGGGCCGCGGCCTTCCTGCAGATCGAGCACCTCGCGCGCGCGGCGCCGATCCTCGGCGGTCACCGGCCGGCCGCTCAGGAGGTCGACTCGCGCCGGTAGGGCTGGCCGACGGCGGCCGGCGCGATACTTCGCCCGACGACCCCGGCCAGGACGACGATCGTGACGATGTAGGGCAGCGCGGAGAGCACCTGCTCCGGGATCGACTGGAGCAGCTCGCCCAACTGCCCGGGCGGCGGCGCAGTCCGGATCGCAATCCCGAGCGAGCCGGACGCGGCGAACAGGAGGGCCGCGAAGAATGCGCCCATCGGGTGCCAGCGCCCGAAGATGAGCGCCGCCAGCGCGATGAAGCCCCGCCCGTTGGTCATGCCGTTCTGGAAGAGGTTGCCGAAGTCCAGCGTGAACCAGGCGCCGCCCAGTCCGGCGAAGACCCCGCCCAGGATCACGTTCCGGTAGCGAAGCCGGATCACGTTGATCCCCACGGTCTCGGCCGCCTTGGGGTGCTCTCCGACGGCGCGCGTCCGCAGTCCCCAGCGGGACCGGAACAGCCAGATCTGCAGCAGCACTGCCAGGACGATGACGCTGATCGTGATCGGATTCTGGTTGAGGAACATCCGGAACAGCCACCCGACGAACGGCAGGTCCACCAGCCAGCCGGGTGGGTCGAACGCAGAGAAGGTTCCGGCGCTCGGGAACGGATTCTGGCTCAGGAGCAGGTCGAAGTAGCCGGTCAGCCCGAGGGCGACGATGTTGATCATGGTGCCGCTGATGATCTGGTCGGCGCGGATCGTGATCGAGAGCCAGGCGTGGAGGGCCGAGACCAGCATCCCCGTGGCCACCGCCGCGAGCAGGCCGATCAACAGGGGCACCGTGAACCCGAACAGCGGGCCCGGCGTGGACCCGGGCATGGCCTGCGCGACCACGGCCGCGACGAACCAGCCCGCGAATGCGCTGGCCAGCATCATCCCCTCGATGCCGATGTTCACGACGCCTGAACGCTCGTTCATCACGCCGCACAGGGCGCCCAGGGCCAGGGGCGCCGTGAGTGCCAGGATGATCACGCCGTTGAGCGTGAAGACGTTGATCAGGAAGTCCAGCAGCTGGAAGATGATCCCCAGGACGGGGATCTCGAACAGGCCGCTCATGCGCCGGCCGCCGGTGACTTGCCCGCGTAGGAGCGGGTGACGTCCGCCACCTCGGTGACCGCGCCCGTGGCGGCCCGGATGCGGAAGGCGCGGCGCACGATCACGTCCGCCGCGAGGAACAGCAGGATCACCCCCTGCAGCAAGTCTACCATCTGGACGGGTACCCCGGCCTCGATCTGCATCAGCCCGGAGCCGGCGCGCATGGCGCCGAGCAACAGGCCCGCGAACAGGATTCCGACCGGGTTGGCGCGTCCGAGCAGGGCGACGGTGATGGCTTCGAAGCCGATGTTGGTGGAGTACGTGGCCGCCATGTAGCCGGTCACGCCGAGGATCTCGGTGGCGCCCGCAAGGCCCGCCATCATGCCGCCCACGGTGAGCGCGAAAATCGTGAGGAGTCGAGGGCGCATCCCGGCGTAGCGGGCCGCGTCAGGGTTCGCGCCGACCGTGCGGATCTCGAACCCGATGGTGGTCCGGAACAGCAGCCGCCAGATCACGACGATCGCGATCACCGGCAGGATGATCCCCAGGTGTCCCTCGTGCCCAGTGCCCTGGTTGAGAACCACAGGGATCATCGCATTGCCCACGTCGGGCGAGCGCGCGAAGGACGCTCCCTGCGCCCTCAGCGGCCCCTGGACCGCCCACGAGATGATGAATCCGGCGATGTAGTTGAGCATGATCGTCGTGACCACTTCGTGGGCGCCGGCGAAGGCCTTGAGCACGCCGGGGATGAAGCCGTAGATGGCACCGGCCACCGCGGCTGCGAGGACCGCGAGCGGGACGGCAACGATGGGCGGGCTTCCGGCCAGTCCCGCGCCGACGGCCGCGGCCGCAAGGGCGCCCATGTAGAACTGGCCCTGGCCGCCGATGTTGAACAGCCCGGCCCGGAAGCAGAGGCCGACGGCCAGCCCCACCAGGATCAGCGGGGTCGCGTTGACGATCGTGTCCACGATTCCGTTGAAGGACCCCAGAGAACCCTGGACGAGTGCGGCATAGGTGGCGAGCGGCAGCAGCGGATCGAAGCGGCCGGTGACCAGCGGACTCGAGATCAGGAGTACGACCGCGCCGACGACCAGCGCCAGCAGGATCGCGCCCGCGGGCACCAGGACCTGGCCGATGATCCGCGCGGCCATCAGGCGGCACCCGCCACGGCGGCGGCCTGCTCACGGCCGCCGGTGGCCATCAGGAGCCCCAGCTGCTCGCGGTCCGCCGTGGGGCCGTCCAGGATCGCAACGAGCCGACCCCGGTACATCACGCCGATCCGATCGGACAGCTCGAGTACCTCATCCAGCTCGGCCGAAACGAGCAGGATGGCCGTTCCCGCGTCGCGCTTGGCGATGGCCTGGCGATGGATGAACTCCACGCTCCCGACGTCCAGGCCGCGGGTGGGCTGGTCCAGGACCAGCAATGCGAGTTCGCGATCGAACTCGCGCGCCACGACGAGCTTCTGCTGGTTGCCGCCCGACAGCGTTCCGGCCGTCACGGTCGCAGAGGGCGTGCGGATGTCGAATTGGCCTATCGCCTCGACCGCCCGCTCCTGGATCGCCTGGTCGTCCCGGACGGGGCCCCTCGCATACGGGCTCGCGTAGTAGTCGGTGAGCACGAGGTTGTCGGCGATCGAGAACCCGAGGACGACCGCGAACCGATGGCGATCGGCGGGGACGAAGGACACGCCGCGCTGGTGGAGCCGGCGCGGGCCCTCGTGCGTCACGTCCGCGCCCTTGATCAGGATGCGCCCGGCAGTCGGGGTGCGCAGGCCGGTGATCGCCTCCACGAGCTCTTCCTGGCCGTTGCCGGCGACACCGGCGATCCCGAAGATCTCGCCCGCCCGGACCTCGAGGCTCACGTCCCGGACCGCCTCGCGCCCGCGGTCGTTGCGCGCGCTCAACCGCTCGACCGTGAGCAACACGTCGGTCGGGTGGCTCTCGCCCCAGTCCACGGTCAGCTGGACCTCGCGGCCCACCATCAGCTCTGCGAGGTCGTCTTCGTTCGTCTCGCTCGGCAGCCGGCTGCCGACGACCTTGCCGCGCCGGATGACGGTGATGCGGTCGGCGATCTCGAGCACTTCGTACAGCTTGTGGCTGATGAAGATGATGCTGTGGCCCTCGTCCTTGAGCCGGCGCAGGACCGCGAAGATCTCCTTGGTCTCCTGGGGTGTGAGCACGGCCGTCGGCTCATCGAGGACGAGGATCCGAGCCTCGCGGTAGAGCGCCTTGAGGATCTCCACGCGCTGCTGCCAGCCGACGGACAGCCGGCCGACGCGCTCCTCGGGGTCGATCTCGAAGCCGAACCGCTGGCCGAGCTTGCGGATGCGGCGATGCGCCTCCTCGCGGTCGAGGAAGACCGCGTTGGCCATGGTCTCGTCGCCGAGCAGGATGTTCTCGGCAACCGACAGGACCGGGACCAGCATGAAATGCTGGTGGACCATGCTGATGCCCTGGGCGATCGCGTCGGACGGGCCCGAGATCGTGATCGGCTTGCCGTCGAGCAGGATCTGGCCCTCGTCCGGACGCGCGAGCCCGTACAGGACGTTCATCAGGGTGGACTTGCCGGCGCCGTTCTCGCCGAGCAGGGCATGGATCTCGCCGGGCTCGACGCGCAGGTCGATGGCGTCGTTGGCGACGACGCCGGGATAGCGCTTCGTGATCCCGCGCATCTCGAGCGCGGGAGCAATGACCGGCTCGGCTACGCGGCTCGACTGGGTCATGGTCCGTTGGCCCCCTCTGCCGGGGACGCGAGTGGGCCGTCGCGCGTGCGACGGCCCACTCGTTGGATTGGCGCGAGTGTCGGCGGTTACTGCTTGCGGCCGCCGAACGCATCCTCCTCGCACGCCTTGAGCGTGCCGGCCTTCATGGCCGCGATGGCGTCCGTGATCTTCTTCTTGGTTTCGGCGCTGACCTGGCTGTCGAACTCGTGGAACTCCGAGAGCCCGACATCGTCGGTCGTGAGATCGAGCTTGACCGACCCGCTCTTGCCCTTGCCCGCGGCGATGGCGGCGATGGCGTCCGACACGTTCTTCTTGAGCTTCTTCTCGGCGCTCACGAAGGTGCACTTGGCCGTGTCAGGCGTGGAGACGTACTGGTCGACGTCGACGCCGACGCCCCAGATCTTGGCTTCACAGGCTGCCTGGAGGGCGCCGTTGCCGGTCAGGCCGGCGACTTGGAACACCACGTCCATGCCCGCGTTGCTCGCGAGCATCTGCTGCGTGAACGCCTTGCCGGCCGCGGGATCGGCGAAGGCCAGCTTGTCCGGCGCGGCCGAGACGTACTGGACCACGACCTTGATGTCGGACTTGATCGACTTGGCGCCGTTCTCGTAGGCGACCAGGTAGTTGACGACGGCGGGAATCACCTTCGTTCCCCCCACACCGCCGATGATCCCGGACTTGCTGATCGTAGCCGCGACGATCCCCGCCAGGTAGCCCGGCTGCTGCTCTTTCCAGCCGATGCCCAGCAGGTTCGGCAGGAGCTTGGCCGCGTCACCCTTGCAGCCGAAGTTGGGGTCGTTGTCGCCGGCCTCGGTGACGCACGGCGCCTGGTCCACGCCGATGAACTTGATGTTCGGGTTGGCCTTGGCGGCCTCGATCGTGTCGCCGCCGGCCGCGAAGCCGACGGTCACGATGATGTCGAACTTCTGGTCGACGAACGACTGGATGTTCTTGGCGATGTCCGCCGACGCCTGGCTGATGGCGGACTTGGGCGCCGGCGCGCCGATCCGCGTCGCCCCCTCCTGGGCACCGAGCCACGAGTATTCGTTGAAGTTCTTGTCATTCAGCGTTCCGACGTCGGTGAGTTCCGACGTCGGTGACCAGGCCGATCTTGAGCGCCGATCCGCCCGCGCTCGGGTTCGCCCCGCCGCCGCTGCAGGCCGTGACCACCAGGGCCGTCGCGGCAAGCAGAGCAAGCCGGGGCAGGATGCCGGATGTTCGCATCGTCCTCCTCCGCTATTGGCCCAGCCCGGATCAGCCGTCGATTGGACGGTCGTTCACTTCCGAGCGAGCGCAGCGCTGGCCGGGATTGCAGGTGGTTGCCGCAAGCGCGGCGGTTCGGCGGGAGCGCGATCTTCGCCGCCTGGTCCAGCCTGAACCCCGGCGACCTGTCTGGCGGGCCGATCGGCCGCGCGATCTGCGCTACGCAGTGGGCGACGCCCCGACCGACACCGCCTGAGGCGAGCGCGCCATGCGATGGAGCCAGTCGTCGCGCGTGAGGAGGCTCGCCAGGTCCACCGTGCCCACTTCGATCGAGGGACCCGGCCGTCCCAGCAGGTAGCCCTGGGCGGCACTGATGCCGAGGCCGCGGATCAGTTCGAGCTGCTCGGGAGTCTCGACGCCCTCGGCGATGACCCACGACCCCCAGCGCTGGGCGAGCTCCTGGAGCGAGCTGATGACGGCCAGCGAGGTCTTGTGCTGAGCCCCGCGCTGGACGAGCGACAGGTCGACCTTGACGATGTCGAACTGCATCTGGCTGAGCAGGCGAAGCCCGGCGTTGCCCGCCCCGACGTCGTCGGCGGCCACGCGGATGCCGGCTGCCCTCGCGGCGGCGACGTTGTGGCGAAGTCGATCGAAATCCTCGACGGACTCGCGCTCGGTGAGTTCCAGGATCACGCGGTTCGGCGTGATGCCGTGGCTCTGGAGCAGCCGCAGGAAGGCCTGTACGCTGAACTCCGGCGCCTCGAGGCTGCGCGGCGAAATGTTGAGGCTCAGGATCGACTCGGGCGCGAGGCGCGCGGCACCGGCGACGACGACCTCGAGACAGGTCTGGTCAAGCTCGACCTGGCGGCCCGAGACCTCAGCTGCCGCGAAGAGTTCGCCCGCGTTCTTGAAGCCCGACTCGGGCGTCGGCCGGACGAGACCTTCGTAGCCGATCACGCGGCCGTTGCGCAGTTCCACGATCGGCTGATAGACGGCCTTGAGCGATCGCGTTGCGGTGAGCTCCATCACGGAGCTCGACAGCTCGGCGCTGTGCTTGGGTGCGCCGAGCGCGTGATGGCGATCGGGGTCGTAGATCTGGACCATCGTCCGGCCGTGGGTCTTGGACCAGTAGAGGGCCGAGTCGGCCTGCGCATAGAGCTCGCGGCGGTCGGTCGTGAGGGCAGGGAACGACGAGATGCCCACCGAGAACGAGAAGCTGTGGGGGACGCTGCTCGCCGGCCGGGTCTCCAGCGCTGACGCCAGGAGGCGGCGGCCGACAACGCGGGCTCCGTCGGCGTCCGTGTGCGGCATGAGGACCGCGAACTCGTCGCCGCCGATCCGGAAGGCGCGGTCGGCAGTCCGTACGGTCGACGCGGTCAGGCGGCCCATCTCCGCGAGCAATTCGTCGCCTGCGGCGTGGCCCGTCGTGTCGTTGACGAGCTTGAAATCGTCGAGGTCGATGAGCACGAGGGCGAGGGGCGTGTTGTAGCGGCGCGCGATGTCAAGCTGGCGATCGAATTCCTCGTGGAACGCACGATGGTTGCCAAGGCCCGTCAGCGCGTCTCGCAGGGCATCAAGCCGTGCCACTTCGTAGAGCTCGCGCAGGCGGCCGCGGGAGGCCTCCAGCTGCTCGGCCGGATGAAGCACCTGGCGGGCCATCCACAGGATGAGGGCGCCCAGGATCAGCGTGATCAACCCCAGGCCGCCGAGCAGGAAGAGCGGAGTGGATTCCGATTCGCGTGGCTGGGTCAGCTGGATCCGCCGCTCGGGGAACCCGGGGACGGTCGCGATCGCGCGGGTGCCGTCGGCAGCGACGACCGCACCGCTGGCCAGCGACTTGGTGAGGACCATGCCCGTATGGTCGACGAGCTCCGCGAGCACGCCCGCGGCCTGGAGGCTGGATGTGCCGGAGCCCAGGAGCTGGGCGAGTGAGAGCTCGATGCGCAGGATGCCGATCGGGCCTTCCTCGCCGCCGGGAATCGGGGCAGCGATCGTGACCATCGGGGTGCTGTTCACTCCCGGATGGATGTCGGACCGGTAGGTCGTGTTCGCCTCGAGGGCCAGCGTGGCCTCAAGGACCGCGTCAGACGTGTCGTACCTGGGCTCGCCCGTGCTCGTCTTCCCGGCGACCAGCCAGAATTTCACCTTACCCGTGTGATCGAGTACCAGCGCTTCACGGACGCCATCATCCGCTGGGCTGCCGATCGTCAGCAGCGCGGCGCGGGCAGTGGCGGCATTGGTCCGCGGCGGCTCGGTGAAGAGGCCGCTCAGGACGGGGCTTGACGCGTTGCGCAGGACCGCGTCGACGGTGCGCTCCATGCGCGTCGCGATCGCGGCGGCGACGGCCGTGCTGTCCCGCTCCGCCCGGAGGCGCTCGGCGGCCAGCTGGCCGTCGAGAAGTGAATAGGCGAGCGGGGCGGCAATCGCCAACGGCAGAATGGCCATTGCGAGCAACGACAACATCAGCCGCAGGCGCACCAGCCGGATCGGGCTGGAGCCCGTTGCGAGGTCGCTGGCGATCGTGGCAGGGGACGAGTCCACGAACTCCCTTCCGAAGACGGACGCGTGTGGGTGCAGGTATCCCACGCGAGGTGCCCCTCGGTCCGTCACACGAAGGTCATGCGTGCGGCTGGTACCGCAGGCCGGCATTCGGCCCCCGCGCGCCATGCTCGTAACGGCCGCGCTAGACTCGATCGGGCGCGGACCGGGACGCTGAGCCCGGTCCCGAGATCGCTTGCCGGGGAAGCGATCGCGCCAATCGACATGTACCGGCGCGCGCAGCCGGGCGCCGACCGAGGGATCCGTTGACGCTCGCCCCGAACGACTTCACGCATCTCCACGTCCACTCGGAGTTCAGTCTTCTCGACGGGCTGGGGCGCATCAACGACCTCGTGGACGAGGCCAGCCGGCTCGGCTTCGACGCACTCGCGGTCACCGACCACGGCGCGCTCTACGGGGCCGTCGCCTTCTACCAGGCCGCGATCGCAAAGAGCATCAAGCCGATCATCGGTGTCGAGACGTACGTCGCACGGCGCTCCATGCGCGACCGCGAGGGCAAGGCAGACGCCCAGCCGTATCACCTCATCCTGCTCGCGCAGAACTGGCAGGGCTACCTCAACCTGTGCCGCCTCGTCACGGACGCCCATCTCGATGGCTACTACTACAAGCCGCGCATCGATCGGGAGCACCTCGCCAGGTACAGCGAGGGCCTGATCGGGCTTTCCGGGTGTCTCAATGGTGAGATCGCCCGGGCACTTGAGACCGATGACTGGGAGGCGGCTCGTCGCCTGGCCGGCGAGTACGGCGAGATCTTCGGTCGCGATTCCTTCTACCTCGAGCTCCAGGATCACGGCCTCGCCGAGCAGCGCCGGCTCAACGAGCAGTTGCTGCGCCTCGCGCCCGAGACGGGCCTGCCGCTGGTCGTCACCAACGACCTGCACTACGTCCACCGCGAGCAGTCGGCGGCACACGACGTGCTGCTCTGCGTGGGCACCGGCAACAACCTCGATACGCCGGGCCGCATGAAGTTCGAGACCGACAACTTCTACCTCAAGAGCGCCGCCGACATGGCGCGGCTGTTCCCGGACCAGCGCGACGCCCTGCTGGCCACCCGGCGGATCGCCGAGATGGTGGACGTCACGCTGCCGCTCGGCCAGCTGCGGATCCCGCATTTCCCGGTGCCGGACGGCGAGACCGCCGAGATTTGGCTGCGCCGGGAGTGCGAGGCGGGGCTGCGCCGCCGCTACGGCATGCTGACGCCGGCACTCCAGGAGCGTCTGGACTACGAGCTGGGCGTGATCACGTCGATGGGCTACGCGGGGTACTTCCTGATCGTGGCCGATTTCGTGCGCTTCGCCCGGGAGCAGGGGATCGCGACCACCTGTCGCGGCTCGGCGCCCGGTTCGATCGTGACGTACACGCTCGGGATCACACCGGTCGATCCGATCGCGTACCAGCTGCCCTTCGAGCGCTTCCTCAACCCGGACCGCGTGACGATGCCCGACATCGACGTGGATTTCGAGGACAGCCGGCGCGACGAGGTGATCCAGTACGTCTCGCGCAAGTACGGCGCCGATCACGTGGCCCAGATCATCACGTTCGGCACGATGCTCGCGCGGGCCGCGATCCGTGACGTCGGCCGCGTGCTGGGCCTGGGCTACGGCGAGGTGGACCGGATCGCCAAGGCGGTGCCGAACCAGCTGGGGATCCGCCTCGAGGAGGCGCTCGAGATCTCACCGGAGCTCAAGGAGCGCCACGCCAACGAGCCCGAGGTCAAGCGGGTCCTCGACTTCGCCCGTCAACTCGAGGGTGTCGCGCGCAACGCATCGACGCACGCGGCCGGGGTCGTGATCTCGCGTGAACCGCTGACCGAACTCATGCCGCTCCAGCGCGCCACCAACTCGGATGGGCTGATGACCCAGTACGAGATGCACGCGGTCGAGTCGCTGGGCCTGCTCAAGTTCGACTTCCTGGGTCTCTCGAACCTCACGATTCTGCGCCAGGCCGTGGACCTCATCCGCCACACGCGCGGCATCGCGATCGACCTCGACACGATCCCCCTCGACGACGCGACGACGTTCGAGCTGCTGGCGTCGGGCGAGACGACCGGGGTGTTCCAGCTGGAGTCCGCGGGCATGCGGCGCTATATCCGCGAGCTGCGGCCCACCTCGGTCTACGACCTTGCGGCCATGGTCGCGCTCTACCGCCCGGGCCCGATGGACAACATCCCCCTCTACATCCGCCGCAAGCACGGCCAGGAGCCGGTCACCTACCTGCACCCGCTGCTCGAGCCCTATCTCGACAAGACCTACGGCGTCTTCGTCTACCAGGAAGACATCATGTCCGCCGCGATGGCGCTCGGGGGCTTCACCGGGCCCGAGGCGGACACACTCGGCTACGCCATCCGCAAGAAGAAGTCGACGGTCCTGCGCTCGATGCGCGAGAAGTTCGTGACCCAGGCCGCCGAGCGCGGCGTGTCCCCGCAGGTCATCGATGCGGTCTTCACCGCCTTCCAGCCGTTCGAGCGGTATGGGTTCAACAAGGCCCATGCGACCTGCTACGGGCTGATCGCCTACCAGACCGCGTATCTCAAGGCGAACTACACCGTCGAGTACATGACGTCGGTGCTGACCGCCTTCCGGGACAACGCGGAGAAGGTCGCGGCCGCCGTTGCCGAGTGCCGGCGCATGGACATCGAGATCCTGCCGCTTGATGTCCACCGATCGGGCCTCGAGTTCAGCGTCGAGGGGCCGGCCATCCGGTTCGGCCTGCTGGCCGTGAAGAACGTCGGCCACGGCGCGATCGAATCGATCATTGCCGGGCGGCGGGAGGGCGGCGCCTTCCGGTCGCTGGCCGATTTCTGCTCGCGGATCGACACACGGCTTGCCAACCGCAAGGTGCTCGAGTCACTCGCCAAGGTCGGCGCGCTCAACGCGTTCGGCCACCCGGCGCAGATCCTCGACGGGCTCGACGACGCGATCGCGGTTGCCCAGGCGGCCCAGCGCGCTCGGATCAGCGGCCAGACCTCGCTGTTCGACCTCGGCGCCCAGGAAGCGATCTTGCTCGA
>VGPE01000014.1 GCA_016875645.1 Chloroflexota bacterium | reverse complement strand
GCCGCGGGGCCCGCTCGCGACGCGCCCGACCCGGGTCCGCCGCCGATCGCCGCGCCCCGGCCCATTGACGACAGGCGTGTTGCGGTGGCGGCCAGCGAATCACGATATCGGCCGAGAACCTTGAGCTTGCCCTCAAGAACGTCGACCTGGGCCTGCATCACGGCCGCTCGCCGTGTCAGCGTGGCGAGCAGCGCCGCGGTCTCGAGTGCCGCTGCCTCGTTCCCCGGACGGCGGATGGACTCAAGACGGGTGGCCGCCTGACCCCGCTTCTCTTCGTGCCGAGCGGCTTCCATCCGGGCCTGGTTGGCCAGCAGGCCGATCTCGTCGAGCTCGGCCTCGAGCGACGATAACTCGGACCCGAGGTAGTGCTCGAGGGCCGCAAGCGGCGATGTGAGCAGCCCGCCGGACGCCAGTGGCCCGCCGGCTGTCGCAGCCGGTGGGACGTCCTGCTCGGAACGCGGCTCGGTCAATCCTCCGGCATCCGGATCCAGCCCTGTCGCATCGCGTAGACGACGGCTTGGGTCCGATCGTTCACCGACAACTTGCGAAGGATGGAGCTCATGTGGTTCTTGACGGTCTGTTCGCTGATGGAGAGGGCGTAGGCGACCTGCTTGTTCGTCATCCCCTGGGGGATGTTGTCCAGGATCTCCACCTCGCGGGGCGAGAGCGGCGCGAAGATCGGCGCGGCCTCCTGGCCGTACACCGCCAGCTCGCGGAACTCCTTGAGGACGCGCGACGCGACGGCTGGCTTCGCAAAGACCTTGTCGTTGATCAGGTACTCGCCCGCGGCGACGCGGCGGATGATCGTGACCAGGTCGTCCGGGCCGACCTCCTTGAGGATGAATGCGGCCGCCCCGGCCTTGATCGCCTCGAACAGCGCCTCCTCGTCCTCCTGGACGGCCAGCACGATGATGCCGGCAGGCTGGAGCTCGCGCTTGATCCGCTGCGTCGTTTCGACCCCGCCCGGCGAGGGCAGGCTGAGGTCCATCAGGATGATCTCGGGCGAAAGAGCGATGGCCTGGTCGATCGCGCTCCGGCTGTCGGCTGCCTCGCCGACGACCTGGAAGTCCGGCTCCCGTTCCAGAATGTTCCGCATGCCCACGCGGAATAACGCGTGGTTGTCCACGAGCAGGATCTTGACCTGCTCGCCGGTGCCCCGGCGGTCCGGACCACCTCGCCGGCGCTCCGGGCCGCTGTAATCCATCGGCGTCATCTGCTCTCCTCTCCCATCGGGATCGCCAGTGTGACCAGGGTGCCGCCCTCGGCGCCGGACCGGACCTCGAACCGCGCCCCGATCAGTTCGGCGCGTTCGCGCATGAACTGGAGGCCGAAGTTCCGGCCCTGTCGCGTTGCCATGGCGGCCGGGTCAAATCCCCGGCCATCGTCGCGCACCTCCAGCTCCCAGGCATCGGGCGCCTGACGGGCGGAGATCACGACATGATGCGCCGCAGCGTGCTTGCGCACGTTCTGGAGCGTCTCCTGGACGACGCGGAACACGACGATCTGCTCCGCGTCGGTGAGTGGCCGCCTGGGCGGAGCGAGTTCCGTCTCAATGGCCGCCCCGGTCAGCGCCGCCATGTTCTCGGCGGCCTCCCGGATCGAACCCTCGAGGCCGAGCTGGTCGAGGACCCGCGGCCGGAACCGGCTGATGAACGAACGGACATCACCCAGTTCGCGCCGCAGCAGCTCGCGCAGAAAGCGAAGCTCGTTGCGCGCGAGGACCGGATCATCGTCGAGGACCCGCTCGATGTACTCAACCTGGAAGATCGCGTTGGTGAGGGCCTGGGCGGGTCCGTCGTGGACCTCCTGCGCCAGTCGCGAACGCTCGGCCTCCTGGGCCTGGACGACCCTGATTCGGACCTCATCGGACAGGTCCGTCGCGCCGCGCGTCACGTCCATCACGGCCGAGTATACGTGCGGCCCGCTCATGGACAGACGATCTCGAAGAGCCGCACGCCCTCCAGCGATGCTGCGTCGGCCGCGTCGGCAGGGCTTCCGAGGGGGACCTCGCGGAAGCAGGCCACATCCGGGTCGGCGGAGTCCAGCACCGCCGGCCAGCGCCCGTGCTCCTCGGCGCTCAGCAGCAGATGGCGGGTGCCCGGAAACGCGCGCGCCAGGTCGAGAATGCTGGCCGGCGGCTCGTCGGGCAACGCGAGCGTTGGGATTCGCTCCGCCTCCGAAAGCCAGATCGGGAAATCCGAGATCACCGGGCCCATCGTCGCAGGCGACCGGCCGATCGCCTGGAGCTGCGCGCCCAGGACCCGGTAGCGATCGGCGCGTTCCTGTGACTGGGCGCCGAAGGCCGGCACGAACGCGAGGGCGAAGACGAGGGCCGCAACTGTCGTGAGCCCCGGTGCGAGCCAGGCGACGGGTTTCGTCCAGCCGCGCCAGCGGCCGACCCGGGCCAGGAGCGCGTCCAGGGCGACCAGCGCGGTCAGGATGAGCAGCACGTGTGCCGGGCCCGCGGCGTGCAGATACGTGCCCCACGTGGTGGCCACCGGGAACGCCAGCGTGGTCACGGCGAACGTCAGAGCGGACACGATGAGCAGCGGGCGCAGGGTCCGGCTGCGCCAGACGAGTGGCAGGGCAAGCAGTCCGATCAGACCGATCGGGAACGACGGCAGCAGCAGGACCGTCAGCAGGTTGTGCAGGAAGCCCTCGACGCGCATCTCCAGCAGGCGCGCCGGCCCGACGGCCAGGTGCCGCGACACCGTCGGTGGGTCCGACCATGCGAAGATGTCGAAGCCGGTCACCGACAGCGCGTTGGCAACCGCCTGGCCCGGCAGCGGGTTGCCGAACTCGATCCAGTTGCGGACGGCCCAGGGAGCGAAGATCAGGATCGCGACGACCGCCGGGACCGCGATCAGCCGGAGCCGCTCCGCGCGTGACGGTCGCACGCCGCCCGAATCGCGGTCGCGCGTCGCAAACCACGCGACCGCCGCCCACGCGAGGGCCAGCCAGACGGCCTCGTTGCGGGTGAGGGCGGCCAGGCCCAGCAGCGCGCCGATCGCCAGCAGGCGGCGGTCGGTCAGCCGGCCACCTCGCGGTCGATCGACGACGCGGGCCATCAGGATGCAGGCCGCCAGGGCAATCGCCGCGAACAGGGCCGTCGAGTCGAGCAGCGTGCTGTGCAGGATCAGCGGCAGTTCGACCGCGGCGGTGAGACCAGTTCCGATTGCCAGCGTGCGACGCCGGCCACCGTCGAGGCCCCGCTCGGTCGCGAGGTCCCAGGCCAGGCGCCAGGCCAGCACCGGGATCAGCGTCCCGAACGCCACTGGCACCAACTGGGAGACACTGTAGGTCGCCCCGAAGATCGCCATCGGCATGACGGCCAGGAACGTCGGGAGCGGCAGCCAGACTTCGAAGGCCGGCCGCGGGAAGACGAGCGGCGGGGTCTGGAAGCTCCACAGCGCGTCGCTGACGAGGCCGCGTCCCTCGAGGAGGTTGCGTGCGACGCCGTAGTAATACGCGGTGTCCTCCGGGATCGGGAAGACCACCACGGTGGCTGCCGCGACCCGCACCAGCAGCGCCACCGCCGCCACCAGCGTCACGCTGAGCCACAATTCGCGCGGCCCCGATGGATGCCGCTTCGAGCGAACCCGCGAGACCCGGCGATCCCCGCGCCGGCAACGCCAGCGAGGCACGAGGCAGGCTCATGATCCGGACCCTCCCAGGGCAGTGGTGGCGCACCGCGTGTCGGCCGTCGTCAGGCAGACGGGGAAGAGTGCGACGGCCGGGTATCCGGCGGTCGTTTCCGGCGCAGCGATCGCGTTGATCTCGTCGTTCGGATTCGCGGGGGCCTGGAGCGTGAAGATGGGTGTGCCGATCCAGCCGGGTCGCGTGCCGCCGAGGACCGGCACCATGGCCCGGACGATCTCCCGCCGCTCCAGCACAAGCCAGCGAATGTCGTAGGCGCGGGCGACCGCCTCGATGGTCTCGATCGGGTCGTCGGGGGTGACGACGCCGCCGCGGCCGGTCCAGTAGCGGTAGCCGCCGGCGTCAATCGACATCACCCGGTCGGTCGGGGCGGCACCGGCCTCGGCGAGGGCGGTCGCAACGGCCTGGCGGTGGATGCGGACCTGCGACCAGTTGTTCACGACCGCGAGACCGTAGATCACGCTGGTCGCAATCGTCAGTGCGACTGCGCCTCCGACGAACACACGGCTTGCGGCACGGACATCCCACGCGGGACGGCGCCGGGCGACCCAGACGACGATCGCCACAACCGCCTCGAGCGCGAGGATGTAGGCGTGGGGTGCGAGGGCCACGGCACTGTGGATGAACGTGCCGCCGGGCACATGGATCGCCGACACGAGCGCGGAGAAGGCGAACAGGATCACGGCATAGAGCAGGAACGGCCGGAATGCGACTGAGCGCCGCCGGAGCCAGGCGCCGACCACCATGAGCGGCGCGAGGAACACCGAGCCGACCAAAACCGAGAAGATGCCCACTGCGGCAACGAAGCCCAGAACGCGGCTCTCGACGAGCGCCGCCAGCCCCTGGTCGAGGAAGGCCGAGAACGAGACGTCGGCGGTCACGCTGTTCATGTCGGCCATGGAGCGGATGAACAGGATCCGGCCCGATGCCGACGAGGGCGACAGGCTGCCGAAGACGTCGAGCTGGCGCAGCCACCAGGGCGCCATCACCAGCAGGAACAGGCCCGCGCACACGACGGCGGCCCAGAACGGGATGGTCGGGCGCGGACGGGGGCGGACCGACGCGCGGATCCAGCGCCAGCGATCCCAGGCGAAGAGCAGTCCGACCGCCAGGCCCACCAGGATGCCGTCATTGCGCGACAGCGTGGCGAGCCCCACGAGTAGGCCGGCGAACGCATACGACCGCGCATCGCCGCGGAGACCCCGGGCGCCAAGCCAGAGCGCGCCCGCAACGAGCGGCTGGTACAGCGAGAAGTTGTCGGGCTGGGTCATGAATACGGCCGACGCGGCCGGAGCCGCAGTGAGCAGCCCGGCGCCGATCTGCACCAGGCGCGGCGCGCCCGCGTCACGTGCGATGGCGAACGTCAGGGGTGCCGCGAACGCGCCGATGAGCGCAAACGGCAGGCCGGCCGCGAAGCCGTTGAATCCGAGAACGGCGAAGAAGGGCACCTGGACGATCGACGCGAGCGGCATCCAGTGGGCGTTGCTCGGGATCGGCAACTGTGGATCCGCCGGGAGCCAGCCGCCGATGTCCACGAAGACCCAGATGAAGTCGATGTTGAAGCCCCGGCCGGCATGGAGCGCCTGGGCCACATCCACGTAGTAATAGGAATCGGGATACGCGGGGTCCGGGAAGAGGGCCAGGAAGGCCAGTCTGACCAGGAGGGCGAGCCCATAGAGGGCCAGTACAGGGCGCATCACGGTGCACGCTAGCACCGGACTTCGGGCGGCCCCATAGGACCAAAGAGCCATCGCAGTCGACCCCCCGGAGCAGCCCGGACGTCTCGCCTGCGAGCCTACGATTGCGCCGATGTCCCTGCTCCAGGCGTCGCCGGGTGCGAGCGCGCGGTCCACAACCCGATCCCCGGCCGCTTCGGCCGCGATCCGCGCGTTGCGCGACGGGGCCGTCGTGGCCGGACTGCTGTTCACGGGCTACCTGTTCGCGGTCGTTGCGCCGCGGGCGGGCACGCTCGGCTTCGACGCGTTCGCCTATTGGTCGCTTGACCTCGCCGATCCGTATCGAGCACCCGTCGGCGGCCTCGCAGCCTTCAACTACTCGCCGCCGATCGCCTGGCTCCTTGCCCTGGCCGGCCTCCTGCCGTGGCACGCGTTCCTCACCCTCTGGCTCGGCGCGCTGATCGCCACGGTCGTCTGGCTGCCATCGCCGCGGCGGCGCGTCCTCTGGCTCCTGGCGTTCCCGCCGGTGGCCCTTGAGCTCTACCACGGCAACGTGCACCTGCTCATGGCGGCGGCGATCGCCTTGGGGTTCCGCTACCCGGCCGCATGGGCGTTCATCCTGTTGACCAAGGTCACCCCGGGGGTCGGGCTGGTGTGGTTCGCGGTCCGCCGTGAGTGGCGCTCACTCGGGCTCGCGGTCGGTGCCACCTCGGCCATTGCCGCTGTTTCGTTCGTGCTGGACCCGCCGCTCTGGGCAGAGTGGCTGAGGCTGCTCTCCTCGACCCGGGACGGGGGCACCGTCGCGCAGTTCCAGCTGGCCGTCCCACTCCTGCTCCGGCTGCCGGCAGCCGTTGTGCTCGTCGCATGGGGCGCCCGCACCGATCGGCGCTGGACCGTGCCGCTTGCGGCAACGATCGCCCTGCCGATCCTGTGGGTGAGCGGCTTCGCGATCTGTGCGGCGCTGGCGCACGCTGAGCTGCAGTCGGGTCGGGCGCCTGCCCGCCACCCGCGCCCCGAGCCGGCGCCGAGCCCGATCTCCAGCGTGGTGCCCGGTGACCGCAAAGGCGACCGCGCAGGGGCCCGGCGGTGCGACCGCGCTTGCGCCCCGGCTGGGCCGCGTCGGCGTCCGCCTCGCCGTCGTGGCCGGCGTCTCGGTCTTCGCCGTCTATCTCGGCCTCTGGTTCGGTCTGATCCGGAGCGGCGGCTCGGACGCATCGGACCTCACGCCCTTCTACACCGGTTGGACGATCGTGGCCGACGGACGCGGCGCGTTGCTCTACGACCCCGCGGTCCAGGCGGAGGTCCAGCGCGAGCTGCTGGGCGGCCGCACGTTAGAAGCGGGCCTGGCGCCGTTCACGAACCCGCCCCACCTCGTCCTGCCGTTCCTGCCCCTGACCCTTGCCCCGCTCGGCGTGAGCTACCTCGTCTGGGGGCTGCTCCAGGCCGGACTCCTGGCCTGGCTGCTGTACCGCTTGCTCACGCGCGTGGCGATGGACTGGCAGGCCCACGAACGACTGCTCCTGCTCGCGGGCGTACTGGCGATGCCCCCGCTGTTGCTGACGCTGCTGCAGGGCTCGTTCTCGCTGCTGTTGACCGTCGCGCTGACCGAGCTGTACATCGCCGCTCGCGCCGGCCGTGATCGGCGGGCGGGCGCCTGGCTGTTCGCTGCGTCGCTGAAGCCGCAGGCGATCGTCACGCTAGGGGTCGCGGCCCTCGTCGCACGCCGCCGCGGCTTGGTGCTGAGCGCCGTTGGCCTGGGCCTTGCCTCAGCCGCGGTGGCCACGGTGATGCTCGGCCCGGGGATCTGGGCCTCGTATCTGCAGTTCCTCGGCCAGTACCTGGGCACGTACGACCAGTTGAGCGTGCGGCCCACGGTCATGTGGAACCTCCGCGGCACGGTCGCACTCCTTCTCGGCGGGTCGCCGAGCGCGGCCGACACGTCGCTGATCAACGGGATCGCGCTTGCGGGCCAGGCCGGAGCGATGGCCGCGACGGCGTGGCTGTGGCGCCGCCCGGCGTGGTGGAACCCGACCGACCCCGGATTCGACCTGCGTTTCAGCGCGACGATCGTGCTGGGCCTCCTCTCCAGCCCGCATACGAACCCGCACGATGGGCTGCTCCTCGTGCCGGCGGCCGTCGTCGCATACCGCGCCCTGCGCGAGCGGCCCAACCACGCGCTCGCCGCCACCGCGCTCTTCGGCGCACCGTTCCTGATCCTCGCCACCAACTCGCTCGATGCCAACGAGGTGGGTGGGCCGCCGGTCCGGGTGCCGGTCGCCCTCATGGTCGCCCTCCTCGTTTCGGCGGTCGCGCTCTTGTGGAACCGGCGACCGGCCGCCGAGCATCGGCCGAACCCATAGACTGCCCCGGATGTCAACGACCTCGCCCTCGCTGACGATCGTGCTGCCCGCCTACAACGAGGAATCCCGCCTGGGTCCGGCGCTCGACGAGCTCTTCGGCTACCTGCGACGCAGCGGCCCCGGCCGTGACGGCCTGCCTGCCCCGCAGGAGCTGCCGCCGGTGGTGCGTGTCCTGGTGGTCGACGACGGCAGCACCGACGGCACGGCGGCGCTGGTCCGCCACCGCCCCGAGACGCACGCGGAGCCCGAGCAACGCGGTGCGCTCGAGCTGCTCACCGTGCCCCATGGCGGCAAGGGCGCCGCGGTCAGGGCGGGGATGCTCGCTGCCGACTCGGATCTGATCGTCTTTGCGGACGCCGACATGGCAACACCGCCTGACCAGCTGCCGTTGCTGACGCGCGCGCTCGAGACACACGACGTCGTGCTGGGGAGTCGGATCCAGCCCAACGGGCGCGACATGCGCGCGACGCAACCGCGCTACCGGAGACTCCTCGGGCGTGTCTTCCATTCCGTGGCGTCGGCATGGGTCGTCGGTCCGGTCCAGGACACGCAGTGCGGGTTCAAGGGCTTCACGCGCGAAGCTGCCCACGACCTGTTCGCGCGCCAGCGGGTTCGCAGCATCGTGTTCGACGTGGAGCTCATCCACCTCGCTCGCCGGCGTGGCTATCGCCTGGCGGTGGTGCCGATCCAGTGGAGTGACCGGCGCGGTTCGCGCATGCAGGCGCGACCCGGCCTCGCCCTGCGCGTCCTGTGGGACCTGTTCCGCATTCCGCTGCTCCATCGTGGCGTCCACCGGCGCGACACGGGCGGCTGACGGCGTGCGTGGCCCCGGACGCTGGCTGCCGGCGTTCGCGGTCGCGGCCTTCGCGCTCGGCGTGGCCGGGATCGTCGCCATCGCGGGTGACACCCTGGGCTACGACTTCCGAGCCTATGTCTCTGCGGCCGACCGCGTCCTGGCCGGCGAGCCCCTCTACGATCCGGGCGTCTCGGTCGCGGGCGGCTTCGCGATCTATCTGTATCCGCCGCCCTTCGCGATCGCGATGTTGCCCTTCGCGCTCCTGCCGGACCCGATCGGCCTCGCTGCATGGCTGGTCCTTCTCGTCGGGGCGTTCCTGGCCGGGGTGGCCCTGCTGCCCGTGCGGCTCGAGCTGCTGCGCCGGGTCTCGACGCCCGTGACCACGCCCCACAACTTCACGCCGGGCGCGATCGCCTTCCAGCTGGGAGTCCCGGAGGCGGTCGCCGGTGGGGTCCAGCTCGCCGCCATGGCCGGCGCGCTTGCGGCCACCGGTGTCGCCTGGGTCCGGCTGGATCACGAGGCGAGCCTCGCCGTCACGGTCGTCGCCAGCCAGGTCCTCTCGCCGCTGCTCTGGGACCACTACGCGATGCTGCTGTTGATCCCGACCGCTCTGCTCCTGGAGCGGCGCCACCGGTGGGCCGTCCTCATCCCGATTGCCGGCTGGCTGCCGGCGCCGGCGTACCCGGTCACGTTTGCGATCGCCCTGCTCGCCCCGTTCCTGCCCTCGAGGAGTGAGCGCCGGCCGGCCGCTGACCTCGGCCCGCCACGCTGACCGGTCCTCGACGGGGCGTCTGCTACGTTCCGCCCGTGACCGTGCGGACCGACCCTCCCAGCATCGGCGCCCGCTCGCCGGCGCTGGTCGGCGGGGCGGTGACCGGCCTCGCCTTCGTCATCTACCTGCTCTGCAACCACCAGTTCAACGCAGGCCGGGGCGACTTCCTCTACCTCGCCGACGCGTTCCTCCAGGGCCGGACATGGCTGGCGTTCCCGCTGGGTCCCTACGACGACGTCTTCATCGGCGAGCGCGTGTACGTCCCGTTCGCGCCCTTCCCTGCCATCCTGCTGATGCCGCTCGTGGCCCTGGTGGGTCCGGAGCAGGCTGACGCCTGGCAGCCCATCATCAACGCGGGACTGGCGGCGGCCGCCGTCGGCATGGCGTGGGCGCTGATCGGGCGGCTCGGCGTGCGCTCGCTCGTCGATCGCCTCTGGCTCATCGCCCTCTTCGGGTTCTCCACCGCGATCTGGTGGGTGACGACCCGCGGGGGCGTCTGGCACACCGGCCATCTCGTCGCGGCCCTGCTGACCCTGCTGGTGATCCACGAGCTCTACGGCGACCGGCGGGTATGGCTCGTCGGCCTGCTGGGCGGGGAGGCGTTCCTCACGCGCTCGCCGCTTGTGCTGGCCATGCCGTTCTACGCCTTCTGGTACCTCGCCGATGGCTCGCGCACGGCACTCGTCGAGCGCGCCCGCGGCGTTGCCGGGCGCATCCCGTGGCGGCCCTGGGTGCAGATCACGGTTGCATTCCTGCCCGCCCTCCTCTTCTTTCTCTGGTACAACGCGGTGCGTTTCGGCTCACCGCTTGAGTCCGGGTACGGCCTCGCCACATTGCCGGAGTGGCTGGCGGCCAGACGTGATCTGGGCCTCTTCTCGCCGGTCCACCTCGCCCTGAACATCGACCTGCTGGTCTTCCACCTGCCGACGCCGATGGCGGAATTCCCGTGGTTCCGGCCCGACGGCAACGGTCTGTCCATTCTGTTCACATCGCCCGGATTGCTCCTCGCCCTGCGCGCGGACTGGCGCACCCCCAGGCCCTGGCTGCTGGCCGGCGCCGCGATCGCGGCGCTCATCCCGAGCCTGCTCTACTACGGCGGCGGCTGGCTGCAGTACGGGTATCGCTACGCGCTCGACTCGATCCCGTTCGTGCTGGCGCTGTGCGCCCTCGCGGCGGCCCGCCAGGGCATCCACCCGGCCTTCAAGGTGCTGATCCTCTTCGGCGTGGTGGTCAACGCGGCCGGGGTGTACTGGGCCTACAACCTGTAGGCGTGAGCAAGGGGCCGGCCGTCCACGCCGCCGGCCGACGATGCGACGTCACGCGGTCTGCCGGGCGATCCTTGCTCGCGCAACCAACTCGGGCCTCCCCGTGTACCATCACGGCGTGACCACGAGCACCCTCGATGCGGAGCCTGCCTGTCCGGGCTCGGACGTGATTCCGCAGGATGCCGAGGGCGGCTCGCGCCCGGTCAGTCGGCCCGTCGCACTTCGTCGGCCGTTCGATTCCATCCCCGCGGCGACCTGGGACGCGCTGGCGTCCAGAAGCCCGTGGGCCACGCCCTTCGCGCGCTGGGCCTTTCATCGCTCGTGGTGGGATGCGTACGGCGCGAGCGCCCACGACCAGACGGTCGTCGTGGTCGACCCGACCGCACCGACCGCACCGCCACTGGCCATCGTGCCGCTCATGCACCGCCACCAGGTGGAGCCCGACGACGGGGCCACGCGGACCTACATGCGCCATGCGGGCGGAACGCTCACGCCCGTGGAGCCCACGGCGACGGCGGTCTTCTTCGGTGCCTCCTATCACGCCGACTACGCGACGGTCCTGGCCGATCCGGCCGTCCTTCCCGCCGTCGCAGAAGCGCTCGTGGTCCTGCTGGCACGTGACGCCAGGCATGGCGAGGTGCCGGCCAGGCCATGGGACGAAGTCGACCTGCGGCGCCTCCGCTGCGGCGATCCGGCCGCCGATGCGCTCGAAGACGCCTTCCGAGGACGCGCCGACGCGGAACGCTGGACCGTCGTCCGAGAGCGCGAAGACGTCTGCCCGGTCGTTTCGCTGCCCGACACCGCGGACCTCCAGTCGTTCCTCTCGACCCTGGGCAAGAAGGAACGCCACGAGATCCGGCGCAAGGTGCGCCGGGCCGAAGCTGCGGGCGAAGTCCGGCTGGATCGCTCCACGCAGCCGCTGGCGGACCTGGACGCGTTCATCGAACTGCACCAGAAACGCTGGGGGGCCGAGGGGCTCTTTCCGCCGACGCCCGGCGGCGACTGCAGCCGGCGATTCTTCCGCCATCTGTTCCGGCACTTCGGTTCGAACGGACAGGTGGGGCTGATGTTTCTCACCGTCGGTGGCCGCCGGATCGCGGCGGGCATCCACTTCGACGACGGCGAGGCCATCTACTACTACAACGCCGGCGTGGACCCCGACGCCCGCGACCTGTCACCGGGAGTCGTGATGGTGCAGCGATACGTCGAGATGGCCCTTGCGCTGGGACGCCGACGGCTCGACTTTCTCCGGGGGGACGAGTCCTACAAGTACGAGTGGGGCGCCGTGGACGAGCCGATCCAGCGGATCCTCGTCGAGCGTCGGTGATGGTGGCCTGATGGCACTTCAATACTCATCAGCGACGGTGATCCCGTGCGCGACGCCGCGGCAGGCGCGGCCGGTCCCCGGGGCCGGCCGCGTGCGTGTCGCGGAGATCCTGGCCACCGGCACCAACGGCGGCGCCCAGGAGCATCTGTTCTCGCTGCTCGCCAAGCTCGACCGGACGCGCTACGACCCGACGGTCATCGCGCTGTCGCCCGGCAACACGGTGCGCAAGCTCCAGCGCGAGGGCATCCGGACGATCGTGATCGATGAGCCCGACGATGCGGTTGCAGTGGGCATCGTGGCCGCGCATCTCGCCCGGCTCGCGCCTGACGTGATCCATAACCACATGTATCGGGCCGAGGTGGTCGGCACCAAGGCGGCGATCGCCCTGTCGTCGGCGGGCTATCCACGACCGTACGTCGTCTCGACCGTGCACTCGAGCCGGGTCCGCTCGAGCGAGGACCGCCAGGAACTTTGCCGGCTCACCCCGTGCATGGACCGGCTCATCGCGGTCTCCAGGGCCATCGTCGCCAAGATCGAGGACGAGGGCCGCACGGGCGCGAAGGTCTCGCTCATCTACAACGGCGTGGATCTGGAGCGCTACGACCACCAGGAGGCCTGCTGCACGCTTCGCGAGGAGTACGGCATGGAGCCGGGCAGCCCGATCGTCGGCGTGGTCGCCCGGCTCGAGGCGGAGAAGGGACACCCGACCCTGATCGACGCGTGGCCGCTGGTGTTGCGCTCGGTGCCGGCGGCGCACCTCCTGATCGTCGGCGAGGGCAGCCGCCGAGAGGCCCTGGAGCGCCAGGCGGCAGAGCGCAAGGTGGCCCACCGCGTCGTCTTCACCGGCCGCCGCGATGACGTTCCCGCCGTCACGGCCGTCCTCGACGTGGCCGTCCTGCCGTCATATCGCGAGGCGCAGGGCCTCACGGTGCTGGAGGCGATGGCCCTCAGCCGGCCGGTCGTCGCTTCCAACGTGGGCGGGATCCCGGAGATGATCGAGGACGGCATCAGCGGACTCCTCGTGCCCCCGAACGATGCCGGAGCGCTGGCGGCAGCGATCGTCCGGCTGCTGACCGATCACTCCTACGCCGACCTGCTCGCCCGAGCGGGTCACAACGTCGTCCGCGAGCGGTTCTGCCTCGAGCGCATGGTGGCTGACATCGAGGAGGTCTACGACGACGGCGCCCGGGTGGCGCGCCTGAGCGAACTCGCCGCCGTCTGAAGGCCCGCGCCGGCGCGCCAAGCCGGGACGGAGGCCTTGTCCGAGGGGCGATCACCCTGCTGAGGGGTGTCGTGGGGTACTACCGCGCCGTTGTGCCCGCGCCCAATCGTCGGGTATGGTCGCCTGGATGACGCCGCCGGATTCCCGTGCCTCGAAGCGGATCCTGGACCGCTACGGTCGCGCGCTGCGCGTGGTGGCAGTGCCCTGCCTGCGCGCTCTCACGGTCGTGGCGACCGTCGTCATGATGGTCGTCTTCTCGCTGCAGTCGCCCATCTTCGCCACGCCTGAGGCCATCGGAACGGACGCCTCCAACTACTACGCCGCCGGGCTGCGCCTCAACGACGGCCATCCGCTCTACGAGCTCTCGCCGGGGGACCGCCCCGTTCCGCTGGATCCTTTGTACTGGTCCATTCCGCTCCTGGCACCGCCGCCGATCGCCATCCTGTGGCGCGGGCTCGCCATCCTGGGCGATTCATCGATGACCCTCTGGTGGCTCGGGTGCATCACCTCGACGCTCCTTGCGACGGCGGTGATCGCCACCCGCGGCACGGTCCCGGTCCTGCTGGCCGCGATCGCGATGTCGCCCGCGTTCGCCGCGAGCGCCCTCTCCGCGAACGCGAACAGCTACCTGCTCTTCGCACTGGCGGGCGTCTGGCTGCTGCGCGGCCGGAGACCGGCCCTCGCGGGCGCACTGGTGGCCGTGGTTGCCGCGGTCAAGCTCGCGCCGCTCCTCGTCGGGGCCTGGTTCCTGGTCCGCGGTGGTGCTGCGGGCCGTCGCGGCCTGACCGGTCTCGTGGCCGGCGGCGCGGTGATCGGCGCAGTCAGCCTCGCCGGCGCCGGCCTCACGAACCACGTCGCCTACCTGGCGTCCATCCGGGGCACTGGCACGGGTGCACATGGCTGAGCCCGCCCGGGATTGCCGCCGCGCTGGGTATCCCGGACCCCCTGGCATTCCTTGCCATTCCCGCCCTGGTGCCCGTCGCGCTGGCGCTGGCCGTCCGTTGGCGGCGCGATCCGCGCCGGTCGTTCGCGGCCCTCGTGGCCGTTGCCGCGATTGCGACCCCGGCAGTCTCGTTCTCAGGTGGCGCTCTTTTCGCCGCCGCTGATGGCCGTGGTCGCCCGTCCACTCGCCGTGCTGCCCGACGGGCTCGGCATGTCGGTCTGGCTCGTCGCGATGGCGGCCTGCGCGGTCACGGCAATGGCGATGTTGCTCCTTCGCTCGCCGGCAACGACCGGGATCGCAATGGCCGTGCTCGCGCCCTCGATCGTCCCGACGCTGATCGTGGGCAACGTCGACGCGCTGGTGCTGCTCTCGATCGTCGTCACGTGGTGGCTCCTCCGCGACGGCCATGACAGGGGCGCGGGCCTCCTGATCGGCCTCGTCGCGTCCCTCAAGCTGACGCCGGTGGTGCTCATCTGGTGGATGCTCGCCACCCGTCGCTGGCGGGCAGCGGCGTTCGCGCTGGGTGCCCGTGCGGTCCTCGCGGTCGTGGCCATGCTCGCCAGTGAGCCGCTCGTCTTCGTCCGGTTCGTCGAGGTCACCCTCCAGAACTTCGGCGGATCGGCGGGCTACCTGAGCATCGCCAATTTCGGTGAGCTGCTCGGGCTTGAGCCGGCGGTGGCGGCCTGGCTGCCGCGCCTGGTCCTTGTCGGCGGCCTGGTGCTCGTGGTGGCCCTGCGGTCGCGCCCGGCTGCGGCCTTCGCCACGGCCGTGTCGCTGATGGTGCTGGGATCGCCGGTCGCGGCGTTCCACACGCCGGTCCTCCTGCTCGGCATGCTCGCACCGTTCGCGGCCGAGCACGTTCGCCGCATCCCTCGTCCGACGGGCCTGCTGGCCCCGGCCGGATCGCGAGCGGTGTCGTCATGACCTTCGTGGGGCGCCTGTTGCGGCGCGGCCAGGACGGAGACGATGGGCCGATGCTGGACCCCCACGGATGGCTGGAGAGCCGAACGTCGGTCGGCTCCAAGCGGCCCGAAGGCTGGGAGCCAGAGGCGCTGATCGTCCGCCGCGGGGTCCGAACGGGCGCGGCGCCGAGGATCACGCCGCGCGTGATTCAGATCCGGGTCGACACCCAGTAGCGTTCGGCCATCGAGCCGGTCGCGCCGATCGCGGCGACCTTGCGGGCATGGGCACGGACCGCGTCGGCCATCTGGCGCCGGCCGCCGAACAGCCGGTCGATCTGGCTCGCGTAGAGCGTGACGCCGCTCACCTTGCGCTCCACCTGATCGCTGATCTCGGCGTACTCCGGGTAGAGCGACACGCCGTCAGGGAGCGCGTCGAGCGTGCCGGCCGGCAGGTCGGCGAGGTGGTTGAAGTCGCGCCAGAGGGCGTACGGGAAGTCCTCGTAGAACACCACCCGGCCGACCCAATCGGGGCCGGGCATGATCCACGCCGGGGTCTCCTCGAGGAGCGCCAGGCCCACTTCGCGCATCAGCTGGTGGTCCACGTGGTTGCCGACGCCCAACGGCAGGTACACGCGCTGCGGCTCCAGGCGCGCGATTTCGCGCCGCAGCAGATCGACCGGCGCCGCGTCGTCTGGCCGCGGCACGCCCAGCAGTTCCGCGTCGCCCTCGTAGCCGCGGTAGACCGCGTCGGCGAGGTCCAGGAACACGACCGAAGCCTCGGCGAACAGCGCGTATCGCTCGTCCTCGAGCCGCCGGGCCGCGGCGATTGCACCCGCTTCCTCGGCCTCGATGAGCTCCGCCGTCAGCACCGCGCCCTGCTGGGGCACGTCGTCGACAAGCGGCTGGCCCTCGGTGGCGCGGTTGTGAATGTCCGCCCGGCGATACCACGACGAGCGTTGCCAGAACCGGCGCGCCGAGGCGTCGGCTTCGCGCTGGGTCTCATCGAGGCGGTCGGGGGAGGCAGCCCAGGGGGCCTGCGTCTCGTCGATCGGGTAGTCATTGGCCAGGTTGGCGCGGTTGAACGCCTCCGTGGCCGGCCAGATCGCCTTGCTTCCGAAGCCCAGGGCCTCACGCTGATAGGCGGTCAGCAGGTTGGGGTCACCGGTGCCCGAGAACACCGTGAGGATCGAGACGTTCTGGCCCAACTCGCGCAGCCCCGCGATCAGGCCGCCGCAAGACAGGGCCACATCGTCGGGGTGCGGGGCGACGAAGACGTGGGTCATGGCGGCCGAGTATATCGACCGCCGCCGCCCACCCTCTGGGGCGTAGGACCATTTGGCCGTTGCCTGAACGCGCCGCCGGACCGATCCTGCGCTTCGTGACCAGCATCCCTGCTCATCCGGTGGCGCAGCCCCGCGCGTTCAGCCCGCTCGCGACGCTGACCTCACTGGTCGCTCGTTTCTGGCTGCCCGCCTGGTTCGCCCTCTGGACCGTTGCCGACATCCGGCATCGCCTCGGCGAGTTCTTTGCTTCGGACACCCGGATCTATGCCCGTGGCGCCCTCGCGTTCTTCGAGGGGCGAGACCCGTGGACGGCCGCTGTCGGTCCGTTCCATTTCGCCGGCCTGCCGACCACCGTCCAGCTGTTCGTCCCGTTCGCGCTCATTCCCGAGGACACGGCGGTGGTGATCGGGTTCGCCGTGGCCCTGCTCGCCGCGGTGGCGATCGTCCGGACCCTTGGCCTGCCCTGGTGGTGGCTGCTGTTCCCGCCACTCGCCCACGGCGTCGTGGTCACCAACCCGCACGTCCTGCTCACGGCGCTTCTGCTGACGAACCGCAGCTGGGCCGAGGCACTCGCCGGCCTCGTCAAGATCTACGCCGTCGTTCCGTTGGGTGGCCGGTTCCGCTGGCGCGCACTGGCGCTCACGGCGATCGGCATCGGTGTCTCGTTCGCGCTGGCGCCACACCTGTGGTTCCAGTACGCGGCCTCCATGGCGGAGACCACGGCGCGCCTCAACGAGGAGGCCGCAGGCGGCTTCAGCGCTGCGATCGTGCCGATGCTGCTGGTGCCGATGACGCTCCTCGTGTTCCTGTTGTGGCTGCGGGATCGCCGGGCCGGCAGCTGGCTCGCTGTCCCGGCCCTGTGGCCGGCCAGCCAGTTCTTCACGCAGACGTTCGCGATGCCGCTGTTCGCGCGCGGGCCACAAGCCGGTGCCGGCGGGCCCGTGGCGCCCGCCTGGTTCGCCGCGCTGCTCGCGATCCCGTCGCGCGGCGTGGTCCCGATGGCGATCGCCGTCTACGTCGTGACGCGGCTCTGGGGCGCCCGGCAGGCGGCCGCGGAGGCTCGTCGCTCAGGGCTCCCGCCACCCGCGCTCGATCGGGGCGAGTCGGGCCAGTAGTTCAGCCCAGCCATCCGCCCCGACCAGGGGCACGAACACGCACGGCCCGTCGTCGATCTCTCGCCACTCGTCGCCGTCGCGGATCACCAGGAACAGCTCCTGGCGTTCCCGCGGACCCACCGGGATCACCAGCCGCCCGCCCTCGGAAAGCTGCTCGCGCAGGGAGGTCGGGATGGCGGGCGCGCCCGCGGTCACGATGATCCCGGCGTACGGCGCCCGGTCCGGCGCGCCCAGTGTCCCGTCGCCGACCCGCACCTCCACCCGGTCGGTGTAGCCCAGCTCGGCCAGCCGTGCGCGGGCCGTCTCGGCGAGCTCCACGTGCCGTTCGATGGAGATGACCCGCGCGCCCAGCCACGCCAGCACCGCGGCCTGGTAGCCCGACCCGGTCCCAGCCTCGAGGATGAGGTCGCCGGGCCGAGGCGCAAGCAGGACCGTCATGCGGGCGACCATGTAGGGCTGACTGATCGTCTGCCCGCCGGCGATCGGGAGCGCGGTATCCGCGTACGCCGCGTCGGCCAGGGAGCGCCGGACGAACCGCCAGCTCCGCGATCGCGCCCATGGCGCCGAGCACGGCCTCGTCCAGGATGCCCCGTCCCCGGAGCTGCGTGGCAACCATCGCCGATCGTGCAGCGGCGGGTTCATCCGCCCCGGCGACGGCCGGCAGGATCGGGTCGGTCCGGCGTCGCATGATGCCGCCGGCCTGGCGGATGTGGCGCGTCAGCTCGACGCGGGCGATGCCGCGGGCGAGCCGGACGGAGCCGGAGAGGCGGGCGAGGCCGGCGCCGAGCCGCTTGGGACGGGCGATGCGCTCGGGGCGGCGGTGACACTGGGAGCGGCCGTCGGACGGGCGGTTGCGGCGGGAGTGGGCAGCGGGGTGGGTGTCGGCCGGGGTGAGAAGACCCCGTTCGACCCCAGGAAGATCCCGTAGAGGAAGATCAGGACGAAGACGCCGACCACGATCCCGACGAACGCGACCGAGATCCGGTCGTCGATGTGGACCGCGACTTCGCTGGGCGTGGGTGCGGCCACCTTCGCCTGGACGGCGGCGGCCGCTCGACGGGCGGCACGGCCGGGGCGACCGGCCTGATCGGGTGGCGCGCCGGCCCCCGGTCCGGATTCGCCGGCGCCCGACCGCTCGGCCTCGGAGTCGAGTGGCTCGCCGCCGGTTTCGGTCTTGTCGCCGGCCGACGCGACGGCGTCCTCGGCGTCCTCGGTCTCGGCGTCGGCCGGCACCTCGTCGCGCTCGCGTTCGGTCATGGTCGGGTGGATCTCCGAAGGGTGCGCGGCGACAGGGGCCAGCCGCGCGCGCCAGTGTACCGAAGCGCCCGCTCAGGCATTGCGGACGGCCGGGATGAACAGGCCCGCGAGACCCGCCAGCACGGTGCAGAACCCGAAGATCCCGATCACAGGGGCAACGCCGATCTGGCTGGCAATCAGGCCGCTTACGGCCATGGCGATGGTCATGGACCCGAAGACCAGCGAGAAGCGGAAGCCGACCACGCGACCGATCAGATCCGCCGGGGTGCGCTCCTGGAAGAGCGTCTGGCTGGGGATCACGTAGATCATGTTGGCGACGCCCGAGCCCAGCATCAGCGCAAGCGCGAGGCCGAAGTTGCCCGTGGCGGCGAGGCCAACGGTGCAGAGTCCCCAGGCCGCGTAGCCCAGGATCACCATCCGCCCGCGCGCAAGCCGCGCCCCGATCAGGCCGATCACGAACCCCCCGACAAGGTTGCCGATGCCGATCCCGGTCTCCAGGAACGCGTAGGCGGACGTGGCGTCGAATGTCCGGCCGGCCGCAGCGTCCAGCGCAAGCAGGTCGCGCGCGTAGAACGGGGTCAGGGCGAGCAGCACGCCCACGGTGAACTGGCCGACTGTCGCCTGGAGGGTGTTGGCCAGCAGCACGGGCTCGTGGCGCAGGAAGTGCCAGCCTTCCAGCATTTCGTAGGCGAACGTGCGAAATGGGCTCGGCGGCGGGGGAGGCCGCTGGTCCATGCCGGCGAGCTCGCGCTCCACGTCGGCCCAACCGGTCAGGCCGGCGCGGCCGGCGTCGGCTTCGTCCACAGGGTGGTCGTGATCGGCGCCTGTCGTGCCGGTTTCGGCCGCGGCGACGCGCCCCGTGTTCGCAGCGCGGTGCCGTGCTGCCTCCGCGGCCTCGCCGGTGCTGGCGTGCTGTGGAGGGATCGACATGGTGGTCACCAGGACGGCCGACGCGACGTAGGTCGCCGCATCCAGCCAGAACGCGAGCGGCAGCGACGTGCCCAGGAATGCGACGAACAGCCCGGCGATCGGGTAGCCGATGACGTCCGCCAGCGTCTCCGAGATCCAGGTGGCGGAGTTCGCCGTCAGCAGTTCGTCCTCATCCACGACCCGCGGGATCACGGCCGTCCGGGCCGGCCGGAAGAAGATGGAGACCGTGGTCAGCAGGAACACCAGCGGGAAGATCAGCAGGATCTCGATCACGGCTGCGATGGGGACCAGCAGGACCAGCGCGGCGCGCAGCAGGTCGCTCACGACCATCACCTGCTTCTGGTCCCAGCGATCCACGAACGTGCCGGCGACCGGGCCCAACAGCAGGTTGGGGATCGTGGCCGCAACAAAGACGAACGCCACCGCGATCGGCGAGTTGGTGATCGCAACCACCAGGAACGCCAGCGCGATCTGGTGCATCCGGTCGCCGAACAGGCTGATGAGCTGGCCGGTCCAGAGGGCAGTGAAGTTGCCGTTGAGCGCGAGGCGGACATACGGGTGGTGCCGCGCCCGTTCGAGCAGGCTCGGCAGCGCCCCTCGCCGCCGCTCCGGGAAGGGAATCGCCCCAACGGCGGGGCCCTGCAGGCCGGCCAGGCTGCCGCCCAGCATCGCCGGTCGTTCCAGGGCGGCGGCCTGCGCGAGGTTGGGACTGAGGCCCGTCTCGAGCGGGGCAACGAACACCACCGGCCCCAGCGCGGGGCCCTCCACCACCTGGCCCAGCCGCGCGCGGAGGCGCCCGCCGGCCGTTTCGGCCTGGAGCTCCAGGGGTCCCCGCAACACCGTTGCGAACAGGAAGAAGGCGAGGCCGGAGGCAAGGAACACGTCGCCGATGGAGGCAACGTTCTGGATGATCGGCAGGGGGATCGGGATGATGTCGCCCAGGAAGCCCAGGTGGGTCAGGAAGGACTCGTCCAGCGGCGCCGGAACCACCACGTGCAGCGGCGAACGAACGTCGCCCAGGCCGAAGCCCGCCGCGGCCAGGCTGGGCTGCCAGATGGGCATGTAGCCGCCGTTGGCGGCGATGGCGATCGCGTGGCTGGCGATGCCCACGAACGCCATCGCGATGCCCGGTCGCTGGCGGTTCACGTACAGCCCGATCAGGAGCAGGCCGTACGCGGTCAGGAACAGCGGCATCCGCAGCTGCTCCACGGCCTCGGCCCGCTGGATCAGGAAGAACTCGGTCGCAAAGCGGAGCAGGGCGGCCAGGAAGAGCAGCCAGATCCAGCGCAGCCGGACCGCGATCAGGTTGTCCAGTCGGCCGCCCAGGAGCAGCCCCGCGACCAGACCCAGTGCGACGCCGAGAATCAGCACCGCGTCAGGCTCTCACAGGGGCCGGTCGGCGGTCTGATGTGCGCGGCTCACCGGCTGCGCGTCTCTGCGAGGTCAGCGCAGGTCGGGCGTGCTGCTCGGCCGCTCGGAGAGCGCGCTGGCCTGGCTGATCCGGCCGGCCGCCTGCGAGATCAGGGGCACCGGCCGCGGCTTCACATCGCGCCCGGGGTCGTCCACCCCGTCCACCCATTTCGTCTTCACGAACGCGTCGACCACCGCTGGGTCGAACTGGATCCCCGCGAACTTGCGCAGTTCGCCCAGCGCCTGCTCCGCAGTGAGCGGCTTCATGCGGTACGGGCGGGCGGCCGTCATGGCCTCGAACGCGTCGGCGACGTGCAGGACCCGCGCGAGCTTCGGGATCTCGTCGCCGATCAGTCGGTCCGGGTAGCCCGAACCGTTGTACCACTCGTGGTGATGCCGGATGATCGGCAGTTCCGGCGCAAGCTTGGTCACCGGCGCGATGATCTCCGCTCCAAGCACCGGGTGGGCGTTCATGAGCATCCGCTCCTCCCGCGTGAGCCGCTCCTGCTTGAGCAGCACTGCGTCCGCCACCCCGATCTTGCCGACGTCATGCAGGAGGCCGCCCCACTCCAGCGCCTCCAGCTCCTGGTCGCCCACCCGCATCTCGCGCCCAATGTCGACCGCGATCTCCTTGACCCGCAGGCTATGGCCGCTGGTGTACTTGTCCCGCTTGTCCACGGCCTGGGCCAGGCTGGAGATGGTCTGGGTGAACATCTCGCGCATCTCAACGAACTGCCGGTTCGCAACTCGTGTGGTGTAAAGGGGCAGGGCGAACAAGAGGGTCGCGAGCCAGCCAATGCTCTTGAGCGTGTAGACCTGCGCCATGAGCCATGCCAGCGGCGCCAAGGCAAGGAAGTTGATCCAGAATCCACGAGCGTCACCGAACAGGACCACGCGGAGGGTTTGGCCGGAGCGCAGCGACACGACAGCCGAGGTGATTGACACGTTCAACACAAAGAAAGCGGCCGCGCCGACGACTGTCGCAACGAATGTTGTCCACGCCGCTGGACCAAGTGCGCCAATCAGAAACCGATGAAGCTCGAAGGCCGCAACTCCTCCGACAGCCGCCGGTAGAGTCAGGGCGGCGTGGTTGGCCAAGGAGCCATACCAGGGAACCCGTCCTCGAAGCTCACGCCATTCTGTTGTGCCCAGGGCGGCCACCCATGTTGCCGCAGCAGGCCCGCCAAGGATCATGGTCGCGACGATCGGCGCGATCGAAACGCTGACCACTGTCCCGCGTGGCATGCGCACGGGCAGAGCGGAAGCGAATAGAGTGGCGGCCACCCAGAATGTGACGCCCAGAAGCCTCTCGACCGAGTCGGGCTTCTTGACCCAGGGGGCAATCCCGTCCTGGATCGGATACACAAGAGCCGTGGCCAAGAGTGCGAAGGCACTCCAAGCCACGGCTCCTGCAATGAATACGCCTAGGGACCTAGTCATGTGGCCCTAAGGGTACCCGGCACATTTATCAAGCCGTACCGGGTGGGGCGAAGACCCAGACGAGTCGCTAGAACCCCCTAAGTGAAGCTCCACCGGCCAGAACTGAACCGTACTGACTTCGGTGGAGACTCCATCGCTTGGAGGAAGATGGAGTCATGCCAGAGCATCAGCAGTCCCATCGTTCACGACGACGCTATCCGCCCGAGCTCAGAGAGCGGGCCGTCCGGATGGTCGGCGAGGTTGCCGTCGAGCAGGGCGAGCGCCACGGGGCGATCACCCGGGTGGCCCGGACCCTGGGCATCGGG
>VGPE01000013.1 GCA_016875645.1 Chloroflexota bacterium | reverse complement strand
CGGGGTGCAGGGCGTCGGCGCCGGCTGCGTGGGCCGCCGCCACGACCGCCGCCGGATCGAGGAGATCCACTGCGTGGTCGCCCTCCGTCGGAGGCACGGTGACCGCGATGCCCATGCGCGCCGCTGTCCGCCCGATCCGCGCTGCGATCTCGCCGCGATTGGCGATGAGGAGCCGCCGGATCGGGCCGCTCGCGCCGGTCACCCCGACTCGTCGCTCCGCCAGGTCGGCCGGCGCTTCTCGAAGAACGCCTCGAAGCCCTCCCGCGCCTCCTCGGTCTGGCGCTGGCGGGCGATCGTCCGCGCCGTGTGCCACTTCGAGGACCCGTGGGGCAGGCCGCGGACTTCGCGGACGATCGACTTCGCGGCACGCATGGCCGTCGGGCCGGCCGCCAGCAGGTCGTCAACTGCCGCGTCGACCGCGTCGTCGAGCGCCGCCTCTCCTTCGACGACTTCGTGGACCAGCCCGATCCGCTGCGCCCGCACCGCGTCGAACCGGCGGCCGCCGGGGAAGAGCGCGCGGGCGTGCGTCTCACCGATCTTCGCGATCACGTATGGCGCGATGACGGCCGGCAGCAGCCCCAGTCGTGTCTCGGTGAACCCGAACCGCGACCCGGCCTCCGCGATGACCAGGTCCGCGACGGCGCAGAGGCCCATTCCGCCGCCCAGGGCTGCGCCGTGGACCCGGGCGATCAGCGGCACGGGACACGTGTCGAGCGATTCGAACATCTCGGCCATCGCCATGGCGTCCTGCTCGTTCGCCTCGCGGTCAAGTGTCAGGGCCGCCCGCATCCAGGCGAGGTCCGCGCCCGCGCAGAACGACGATCCTTCGCCGGCCAGCACCACGGCACGGAGGCGGTCGGCCGGCTCGCGAGCGAGCCCATCGAACGTCCGTCGCAGATCGCCGATCAGCGCGGCATCGAACGCGTTGTGGGCGTGCGGCCGGGTCAGGGTGACGCGGGCGACCACGCCCGCGGGGCCGCTCCGATCGAGGCGGAGGACGTCGCTCACGGGGCCCCATCCGCGTCGGGCTCCCGGCGTACCTCGCGCGGGACCACGTACGTGCCGATGCCTCCGAGTGCCTGGAACCCGCTCCGCAGGAGATGCCGCTCCGAGGCGCTCCCCGCTGCTGGGGCGACCACCAGCCTCGTCGCCCCGAGTTCCGACGCGCGACTCGCCCGGATCGCAGTGAGGGCCAGGTGCAGCCCTCGCCCGCGGGCCGATGGCAGGATCGCGACGCCACGCAGCAGCCCCGTCTCGCCGCGAACGCGCAGCGTGGCCGTCGCCACCGGTACCCTGTCGAGGTCGGCGATCCAGCGTTCCGTCCCGTGGCGTCCGAAGTGCGGTGCCAGTGCGCGCCAGGCCGTGGCCAGCGGCTCGTCGATCCCGGACGCAGCGATCAGGATGCCGGCCCACGTCGCGGCGTCGGCGACCGGGTCGGCCTCGCGCACGACGATGTCGCCGGCCAGCTTGAATCGGGCCACACCCTCCGGCACGGCGGACAGCAGCACCCGCTCCTGGCTGGGCGTCGCAGCGGGCCGGGGCGGCCGGCGAGCGTGCACGACGACGGGGTGCAGCGCCTCGGCGGCGAAGCGCTCCATGCGTGGCAGCTCGTGCGGCAGCGTGTCGAACCCCCGGATCTGATTGAACGCGGAGCCGGGCAGGTCGGGGCTGGTCCCCATGAGCAGCTCGCCATCGTGGACGATGCGCATCCTGTAGCCGGCCGCCGTGGCGGCCTGCCACAGCCCCAGCGTTGCGGCCTGCTCGATCGAATCGTGCGCGTCGAAGGTGGGAAACGTCGTGCCCTCAGCGTCCGGGGACGCCGGGAGAACGCGAATGGGATCCCCGGCCCGAATGGTCCCACGCCTCCGGACCCACGCATAGACCCGCGTGTCGCCCGGGTGGTTCTTCGTCGAGAGCCGCGAGAACCGGCCGTCGCGGAAGCTTGCTCGAATCGTCTTGCACGGGTTGGCGGGAATGTTGATCTCCAGCTCCACTGCGCTGGCCACGTCCTCCCCGATCAGCAGCCGCGTCCCCGGCGCAAGGCGTCCGATCTCGATGCCGGCCGTCGTCAGGTTCTCGCCCGCGGACCCGGGCTCGATCGGGTGACCATCGGCCTGGACGCGCTCGATCGTCTCGATCGCGAGCAGGCTGATCGCCCGTGTCGGTCCGCCGTGGACGGTCGTCTCGCGCTGGCGGTCACCCTCGAGTCCGGCCTCGGTCACGCGCGCCTCGGGGACCGGCAGCTTCGGCACGCCGCCAGATGACACGTTGATCGAGAGGATCCGACCGTCCGGCGTGGCAAGGCTCATCCGGGCACCGCCACGGCCGCCGCGATGGCACGCGCGAATCGGTCCGGCGAACCCGGTCCATGGGCGAGGTACAGCGACGGCTCGACCAGCTCCACTTCGATGACCTGTGGCCCCGGCAGGACGTCGACGCGCGCGTATGCCGGCAGCCCGAACCGACCGATCACGTGCGCGATCGTGGCATCGCCGAGCGCCCGCTCCTCCGCGCTCGGGACGCGCGGCGAGATGTCCTCCTGCGCGAAGAGCCGGTCGGTGATCTCACCGCTCGGAGGGAGGAGCGGGCCCTTGCGGAAGGCGTGGGAGAAGGCGCCGCCCGCATAGACCAGACCCGTTTCACCGCGGCTGTCCACCCCGTGCTGGTAAGGCTGGACCATCGCGATCCGGCCGTTGCCCAGGATCCGCTCGACGTGCGGCCAGACTCGCTCGTCGTCACGGGTGTACCGCGCGGTCTCTCGCGATCCCGCCGACGCGGCTGGCTTCACGACAACCTCGCTCCAGTCGGCGGGAATCGACACGAAGGCGGCGGCCGGGTTCGCGAATGCCGTCGGCACGATCTCGATGCCGGTGGCCGCAAGGTCGAGGAGATAGCGCTTGTCGGTGTTCCAGCGAACCATCTCGAACGGGTTGATGAGCCGCGGGACCGATCCCGCCCAGGCCAGGAACGCATCGAGCCGTTCCGGGTAGTCCCACGTCGAGCGAACGACGACCGCATCGAAGCGCGCCCAGTCGACGGCCGGGTCGTCCCAGACGGCGGGTTCGGCCGTCACGCCCAGCCCGACGAGCGGGTCGAGCAGCAGGCGATCGTCGACGTCGAGGCCGGCGAATGCCGCGCATGTCGCGAACGCGACCCTGGCTTCGGTGCCCACCCTTACATCCGGAACACGCCGAAGCGCGTCTCCGGGATCGGCGCGTGCATGGCGGCGTCAAGGCCCATCGCCAGGACCCGCCGCGTGTCCAGCGGGTCGATCACGCCGTCGTCCCAGAGCCGCGCCGTTGCATACCAGGGGGAGCCTTCGGCCTCGTAGCGGGAGAGGATCGGGGCCTCGAGCGCGTCCCGCTCCTCGTCGCCCGTGAAACCGCCGCGGACCGTCGACAGCACGCGTGCAGCCTGCGCACCGCCCATGACGCTGATCCGCGCGTTCGGCCAGGACCAGACGAATCGCGGCCCATACGCCCGCCCGGCCATTGCATAGTTCCCGGCCCCGAAGCTGCCGCCCACGATGACGGTGAACTTGGGCACCTCGGCGCACGCGACGGCCATCACCATCTTGGCGCCGTCCTTCGCGATGCCACCGGCCTCGTACTCGCGGCCGACCATGAACCCGGTGATGTTCTGGAGGAACACGAGCGGGATCTTGCGCTTGGCCGCCAATTCGATGAAGTGCGCACCCTTGAGCGCCGACTGGCTGAACAGGATCCCGTCGTTGGCGATGACGCCGACCGGCCAGCCCTCGAGATGTCCGAAGCCGCAGACGAGCGTTTCGCCGTAGAGCGGCTTGAACTCGTGGAAGCGGCTGCCGTCGAGGAGGCGCGCGATCACCTCCCGGACGTCGAGCGGCCGGCGCAGGTCGGTCGGGATCGCGTCGTAGAGGTGGGCGACGTTGCGCGCGTGATCGCCGGTTCCGGCCACGGCCGGGGGCTCGGGCTCCCGCCGGTCCCAGGGCAGCGACGGACGGGCACGATTCAGGTTGGCAACGATGGAGCGGCCCAACGCCAGCGCATGCTCGTCGTCGAGCGCTTCGTGGTCGGCCACGCCGCTGCGACGGGCGTGCACGTCAGCGCCGCCCAGATCCTCCGCCGACACATCCTCGCCGGTGGCGGCCTTCACCAGCGGCGGGCCGCCCAGGAAGATGGTGCCCGTGCCGCGGACGATGACCGTCTCGTCGCTCATCGCCGGGACGTAGGCACCACCCGCCGTGGACGAGCCCATGACCAGGGCAACCTGCGAAACGCCGGCGGCCGATAGCCGTGCCTGGTTGTAGAAGATGCGCCCGAAGTGCTCGCGGTCCGGGAAGACGTCCGCCTGGAGTGGCAGGAATGCGCCTCCGCTGTCGACCAGGTAGACGCAGGGCAGCCGGTTCTCGAGCGCGATCTCCTGCGCCCGCAGGTGCTTCTTCACGGTGAGCGGGTAGTAGGTGCCGCCCTTGACAGTGGCGTCGTTGCCGACGATGACGCACAGTGTGCCCTCGATCCGGGCGAGGCCGGTCACGATCCCAGCCGATGCGGGCTCGTCCTCGTAGACGCCGGCGGCCGCCAACGGGCTCAGCTCCAGGAACGCCGACGCGGGGTCGATCAGCCGGTCGATGCGCTCGCGGACCGGCAGCTTGCCCCGACTGCGGTGGCGGGCGATCGAATCGTCGTCGCCGCCGGCGCCCCGGCCAGCGACTGCCGCCTGCCGGAGCCGCAGCTCGGCGACCAGCCCCTCCATGGTGGCCCGGTTGGCGCGGCTCTCGACGGTCGTCGGGTCGAGACGGCTCTTCAACACGCTCATCCCGGCGGTCTCCATGTCAAAGCGCAGCTTCGCATTGACCGGGCGCCGGGCGCGTCATCCAAGGCAGACGGCATTCCCTTGATCTGGCTGGCGGTCGGCCGCTGCGATGCGCCGGTTCCGGCGGTCAAAGCACCTGGACCTCGAGCAGGCGCTCGACCGAGATGTCCTCGGTCGAGCAGAACGCTGCGATTCAACTCGACAAGGCGCTGAATTCGACCCAGATCCCGGGAAGTGTAGCCCTACGCCCGACACCAATCGGATTGAGCCAGAGCGTGGCATACCCCGAACCCGACGCCCCGTGGACGTCGAACGCGCGCCCCGTTCGGGTGGACGGTCACGCTGAGAGCGCTCCCGTGGGGACTTCGGGATCGCGACCGATCGGAGCGGCGTCACGCGGGACCCGGTGTCGAGCCGCATCACGCCCGCGGCGCTGGGGCGGGGCATTCGGCGGTGCCCGTTGCCCCGTGCACGGCACGAAGCTCCCGATCAAGCGCGATCAGCGCTGCGGCGCACGGGACGGGGAGGGCCCGACCGTCGCCGGTCGGGCCCTCTGAATTGCCGATGCGGCGCCGCCGCAGGACGGGTCAGACGGTCAGCGTGGTGCGACAGATCTCACCGGTGGCGGTGTTGCGGGCATAGGCGACGAAGACGTCGCGTCCGACCTGGTTCGGGGTCCGTGCGCGGACTGTGAACGAGCCCGATGGCGCCTCGGTCACCGCGGAGCCGCGGAAGACCGTGCGGTCGTTGTCGGTGATCAGCACGCCCCACGTCTGTCCGACGCGGTTGGCGTCGACCTCGAACTCCACCTCGAGAAGACGCCCCTCGGGACCGACCTTGAGCTTGTAGTCGGACGGGCCGCTGCAGGCGCCGCGGACGATGGTGTCCGTGTCCCTGGCGGCGATCGGCGAGGCGACGCCGAGCGCAATGATTCCGGCCAGCAGGGTCGACGCGGCCAGGCGGCGGGTGAGCATCGTTCGAGACCCCTTTCCTTGTCGTCGGTGCGTTCGACGCCACCAGTGGCGCCGTCTGCCTTCATCGAGGCGGCCCGCGGTCCAAAGGTTTCAGCGACGATCCGGCGCCGGATGCGGCGCACCGATCCCCGAGACGGAACGGCGGCCGCGCAGCCAGGGCCGGCCGCCCTCAGAAAGCGGATGGCCGGTCTGCGTCACGACGAACCCTGTTCCGCGCACCCGCATGGCGCCCGCGTCCGGGGACGTCCGGGGACCGGCGGCAACCCTCGGGCTATACTCGTCCTGCGGGCGGTGACGGCCCAAGTCCTGTGGCGACGTTCCGCAGGGGCCATCGGCCTGCACCGCGCCCGCGACGAAGTGCTCCGAGAAGGACCCAGCAGACATGACCGTTGAGACCTCCACCTGGGCGACCAAGAAGGGGCTCGCCCAGATGCTCAAAGGCGGCGTCATCATGGACGTCGTCACCCCTGAGCAGGCCCGCGTCGCAGAGGACGCCGGAGCCGTTGCCGTGATGGCGCTCGAGCGGGTGCCGGCCGACATCCGCGCGGCCGGTGGCGTGGCCCGCATGAGCGACCCGTCGATGATCGAGGGGATCATGGCGGCGGTCACGATCCCGGTCATGGCCAAGGCGCGGATCGGCCATTTCGTTGAAGCCCAGATCCTCGAAGCGCTCGGCGTCGACTACATCGACGAGTCCGAGGTGCTCACCCCCGCCGACGAGACCAACCACATCGACAAGCACGCCTTCAAGGTGCCGTTCGTCTGTGGCTGCCGGAACCTCGGCGAGGCGCTCCGGCGCATCAACGAGGGCGCGGCGATGATGCGCACCAAGGGCGAGGCGGGCACCGGCAACATCGTGGAGGCGGTGCGCCAGCTGCGAGACGTGCTCAGTCAGATCCGTCGCCTGCAGTCGATGCGCGAGGACGAGCTGTTCGTGGCGGCCAAGGAGCTCCAGGCGCCGTACGACGTCGTGAAGCAGGTTGCCGAGGATGGCCGGCTGCCGGTCGTGAACTTCGTCGCCGGGGGCATCTCCACCCCGGCCGACGCTGCGCTCGTGATGCAGCTCGGGGCGGAGGGCGTGTTCGTCGGTTCCGGCATCTTCAAGGCCGAGGATCCGGCGCGAACCGCCAATGCCATCGTGCAAGCCACAACTCACTTCGACAATCCCCGGATCCTGGCCGAAGTCTCCAAGGGCCTCGGGGCCCCGATGCGCGGGATCGCGATGGAAGCCATTCCGCCACAGGAGCGTCTTGCAGTCCGAGGCTGGTGATCGGGGCCGGCGGCTGACGCCCGGGCCGCGACCGAGCCGATGACGCGGATCGGCGTTCTCGCCCTCCAGGGCGCATTCCGGGAGCACCTCGACACGCTCGCTGCCATCGGTGTCGAGGGCGTCCCGGTGCGACTGCCCGAGGACCTCGAGAACCTCGACGGGCTGATCCTGCCCGGCGGTGAGAGCACCACCATGCGCCGCCTCATCGATCGCTGGGGGCTCCGCGAGCCGATCCTGCGGCTGGCGCGCCGGGGTGCACCACTCTTCGGGACCTGTGCCGGAATGATCGTCCTTGCGCGAGAGATCGCCGGCGGCGAGGCGCCGGTCCTGCCCCTGCTGGACGTCACGGTGGAGCGCAACGCGTTCGGCCGCCAGCTGGACTCCTTCGAGGCCGAGCTCGCGGTCCCGGTCCTCGGGAACGCCCCGGTTCATGCGGTGTTCATCCGCGCCCCGATCATCGAGCGATCGGGACCGGAGGTCGACGTCCTGGCGAAGCTGGACGACGGCCGGATCGTCGCGGTCCGACAGGGCAACGTCATCGCCACCAGCTTCCATCCGGAGCTCGCGGGAGAGACCCGCTTCCATCGCCTCGTCGCGACGATGGCTGCCGAGCACGCCGAGCCCGGCGAAGGGTCCGGTCGTCGTCCCCATCCCACCCGGCGATCACGGGCGTGAAGCGAGGTTCATGAACAGCCGGCCGGGCAGGGTTCGTGCGGCGCGGCTGACGGATTTCGCGGCACTTGGCGAGCTGTCGCGCCTGGCGCAGGGCCAGAGCGCGGACACCCGCTCGCTCGGCCTCCCGATCAGCGCGTCACCGATCGGGATGTTCAACCTGTTCCGGTTGCCGCTGGGAGCGTTCCGGCCGCACGACCTCCTGTACGTCTACGAAGAGGAGGGCAGGCTCGCGGGCCTCCTCCGGGTGGAACGCGAAAGCCACCGCGACGAGTGGACCATCGTGGAATTGGACGCCGTTGCGTCACCGGAGGCGGGCGACATCCGGTACAAGCTCATCCAATTCCTGCTGCGCGATGGCGCGAGGCGCGGCGCACTGCGGTTCCACGTCGCCTGCTCCGACAGCTCGGACAACGTGGAGCTGTTCATGCAGGCGGGATTCGTGCGCTACGGTGACGAGACCGTCCTGTTCCGCAGCGGCGACAAGCCCCTCCCCGAACCGAGCTCGGACGCGGAGATGCACGCCTGCCGGATCCGCCCGGCGGCGTCGCTCGATGCGCTTTCGCTCGCGCGGTTGTACGGTGCAGCCACGCCGGTCCCCGTCCAGCGGCTCGAGAGCTACCGGCTCGCGGACTGGGAACGGCAGGGCCCGAGCTGGCGCGTCCCGCGCTCGAGCCTGACGCCCATCCTGCGCCTGGCCGATGTCGAGGTGTATGTCCAGCAGGCGGAGGATGGCGGACGCGACGGGACCACACTCAACGGCTTCATCCAGGTCGGTGTCGCGAAGGAGGACCAGCCGCACTACCTCAAGCTCCTCGTCCGTCCCGGCGCCGATTTCCGACCCCTCGTCCGCTTCGGGCTCGGCCTGATCGCGGCGCGAACGCGAGGGTCCGGCGCTCGCCAGGATCACGGTGTGATGGGCGCCGTGCGAACCTACGAAGCCCCGCTTGACCGGGGCCTTGAGGAGGCCGGCTTCGTGCCGATTGCCACGGTCACCCTCTTGATGAAGGAGACGATGATCCGGGTGGCCGAGCCCGCGCTCGTGCCCGCGGTCCGTTGAGGCAATGCCGAAACCCCGTCGCGCGCCCGCCGCGAAACCACCCGGCCCACTGGAACGCCTCGAAATCCGAGGAGGCGACATGAACGCAAGCAGCGAACACCGGCGCGAATCGGTCGACGACCTCGACCTGCTCCTGCAGGCCCTGCCGCCAGAGGTCGTTGATGCCGTGCATGCGCTCGCCGATCGCGACGAACTCATCGAGGTGGTGCTCGACCTCGGGCGCTGTCCCGAAGCCCGCTTCCCGGACGGTGAAGCCAGGCTCCTCGAACGGGAGGTCACCGAGGCCGACATCGGCTACGTCATCGACCACATCGGCAACTTCGGCGACGACAACCGAGCCGGCATCGAGCGGACCCTCCACCGGATCAGTGCCATCCGGAATCGCAACGGCAAGATCGTGGGTCTCACGTGCCGGATCGGACGCGCCGTCTACGGCACGATCGAGATCATCAACGACTACGTGGAGTCCGAGAAGTCCATCCTCATCATGGGCCGGCCGGGCATCGGCAAGACGACGATGCTCCGCGAGGCCGCCCGCGTCCTGGCCGACGACCTCGGCAAACGCGTCGTCGTGGTCGACACGTCCAACGAGATCGCCGGCGACGGCGACATCCCCCATCCCGCAATCGGCAAGGCGCGCCGGATGCAGGTCCGGACGCCGAGCCAGCAGCACCAGGTGATGATCGAGGCGGTGGAGAACCACATGCCGCAGGTCATCGTCATCGACGAGATCGGCACCGAACTGGAGGCCGCGGCCGCGCGCACGATCGCCGAGCGGGGTGTGCAGCTGATCGGCACGGCGCACGGCAACAACCTTGACAACCTGATGCTCAACCCGACGCTGTCGGACCTGATCGGCGGCATCCAGAGTGTCACCCTCGGTGACGAGGAAGCGCGACGGCGGCGCACCCAGAAGAGCGTGCTGGAGCGCAAGGCGCCGCCCACCTTCGACGTGATTATCGAAATCCAGGACCGCGACCGGGTCATGGTCCACAGCGATGTTGCGGAGACCGTGGACGCGATGCTGCGAGGCGACCCCGTTGCGCCGGAGCTCCGCTGGCGCGACGAGGAGGGTGTGCATCGCTCGCAGGCCCGTCCCCGGCCGTCGCCCCGCGAGCAGCTCGGCACCGAACGGTTCGCCGGCCTCGTCGGCGGTGGCCAGGTTTGGCGCACTGAGCCCGGTTGGCGTGGCGACAGCACCTATCGCTCGGGCGGCGGGCTGCGCGAGCCCGAGCGGGGCGTGGGCTTCCGGACCGGATACCGGCCGGGCGCCAGCGGCGGCTGGCGCAACACGCGCGGCGGTTCCGGGCGCGAGACGTCCGTCCGCAGCTCCGACACGGGAGGTGGCCAGGCAGGTGACGCCCGCGATGCGGACTCGCGTCTGATGCCGGGTGAACGTCTCAGCGGCTCCGCGATGTCGCGCGCCGTGCGGGCCGCAGAGACACCGTTCGTCGTCGGCGAACTCGCCGACCGGGGCCCGGTCGAGCGAGGGGCTGCCCCTGTGGCGATCCCCGACGCCCGGGCGCGCGAAGTCCGCGAGGCCGAGCGGCAGCGGGCCTGGCGCGAGCAGGCCGCGCGCGCCCTCGGCGCGCTCAAAGCCGACGAGGGGACGGCGCCCGTCAACCTCGCGCCGCCGGAGAGCGGGGCCGGGGAGGACGAGGACGAGATCATCGCGCGCGAGGGCCTGCCAGAGCGCAGCGACGACGGCGTTCTGCATGTCAGCGGGGCCGGCAAGCTGCCCACGATCCGTGTTCTCCCCCACGCGATCAGCCGCAAGCGCCTCGAGCAGGCGATCCGCGAACTGCAGCTCCCCGTCGAGGTGGCGCGGGACGTGGACGAGGCCGACGTCGTGATGACGATCAAGAGTGAGTACCGGCAGAAGACGCCCATGCTCCGCGAGGCCGAGGAGCGGGCGATGCCGATCTACGTCCTCAAAAGCAACACGCAGGTCCAGATCCAGGCCAGCCTGACGTCGATCTTTGCCCTCGAGATCGACCCCCGGGAGGCCGCCCTCCGGGAGACCGAGGACGCGATCGACCTCGTGCTGGCCCGCTCGGAGCCGGTCGAGCTGTCGCCGCAGAATGCCTTCATCCGCCGGCTCCAGCACCAGATGGCGGAGCGAGCCAACCTGGTCTCTCGCTCTCGAGGCCGCGAGCCATATCGCCGCGTGCGCCTCTACCCAGAGGCGGCGCGGACGGCCTGGCGGTGATGAGCCTCCGTCTTGACTGCCGGTCGGCTCCAGCCCGTGACGGCGCCGGTTCCACCGCTCACCGTGCTCTTCGATGTCACGTGCCCATTCTGTCGCTGGACCGCGGCGCGCCTGCGGCGCTGGGATCGCGACGGCAACCTGCGGCTTCGGCCCTTCCAGGACACGAAGGCGCAACCGGCCCTCGCACGCCTGCTGAGCGGGCGCTCGCTTGGCAGCGCCCTTCACGTCGTCGACGATGCCGGACGGTTTGCGACCGCAGGCGACGCGGTGCTGGCCGTCACGTCCCTGTTGCCGGGCGGGCGGGCCGTCGCGCAGATGGTGGCGTCGGTGCCGGCCTCGCGGCTGGCGCTCGGGCTCGCCTATCGACTGGTGGAGCGGCTGCGCCCGTGGCTGGCGGCCGCTGGCTTCGATGGGCCGGTGATCCGCGAGCGGAACGCCGCGTTCGACCTGCCGCTGGGCAGCTGACCGAGCCACGCTCAGAGGGCCGTTCCGCCGCCTCCGAGCGACTGCGCGGTGAGCACGATCCCGAGGCCGAGGACTGCGATCGCGCCAAGAACGGGGGCGAACGCGAGGGCGCCACCGAGCCATGATCGACGGGCCCCGAGCCGATTGAGCCGATCGCCGGCGATCGAAAGGGCGACACCGAGCGATACCAGGACGGCCGCCATGCCCAGCCCGAAGGCGGCGACGAGCACGAGGCCGAATACCGGCCGGCCGGTAGCGACCGTCGCGACCAGGATCAGCAGCGCGCTCGTCGAGGGCACGAGGCCACCGGAGAGGCCCAGCGCGAAGAGGGTGCGCCAACCGAGTTGACCCGGGGCCGCGTGGGGATGGGAGTGCGCGTGGCCGTGCCCGTGCGAGTGCCCGTGCCCGTGGCCGTGCGAATGCCCGTGCGAGTGCCCGTGCCCGGGATCGTGATCGTGATCGTGATCCTGCGAATGCGAAGCACTGGCAACCGGAGCCACCTGGAAGCCACGCCGGGCATACCCCGCGATGACCGGCCACTGGCGCGCCAGCATCCAGGCGCCGATGGCGACGACGAGCATCGCCGAGACCAGGCTGAGCACGGGCAGCACGCGCTCAGCCGGCAGCGCCGACCCGGCTGCGAGGATGACGGCGCCCAGCACCACGACCCCGAGCGTATGCGACACGGCCGTCGCCAGTCCCAGGCCGATCGCGTGGGGCACCGTTCCCCGGGAGCCCACCAGATAGGCGGCCATGATGGTCTTGCCGTGGCCGGGCGTGAGCGCATGGCCGGCGCCCAGGAGGGCCGCGGCGATCAGGGCGGCCAGCAGGACCAGGGGCGTGAGGTCCTGCGTGCGCAGCAGGCCCGCGATCTCACCGCCGACGCCGCCCGGGACTGCCGCTGCCAGCGGGGCGTCGTCGGTCATCCCGAGGCCGTCTGCCAGCGGCTGGGCGTCCGGGGCACGGAACGGAGCTGCGGCCGGGCCGCCGGCGGCCGCCGTGAACGTGACCGTTCGGACCGACGGCGGGGTTGCCAGCAGGGATTCCGGGTAGGCCGTGAGCCGGTCGGAAATGGAGGCACCCAGAAGGTCGTCGGGGCCTCCGGCGACCGTCATGCCGTCCCCGACGACCACGATCTCCCGCCAGCCGATCCGAGCGGCATAGGAGTTGTCGCTGAAGGTGATGCTGGAACCCGCCACGATCGGTGACCCAAGCGCGACCTCGAAGCCGCAGGCGAGGCGCAGGGTCGGCAGCCCACCGGCGCCCGCGGGGAACGAGAGGCCCGCAGCGACCGGCGAGAGCCGCTGGGCGACCCCGCCGACGGCCAGTCGAAGGTCGTTCGCGAGCCGGCCGCACGCGGCACCGCGTTCGGCCTCAGCCTCGGCGGCCGAGACCGTCCCGTCGCGATCCGCGTCGATCCGCTGGCGCTCGGCGAACGCGGGGATCTCCGCATGGTCGATGACCACATCGAGCGAGATCGATGACTCGCTCACCCGGATGGCCGCGTAATGGTTGATCGTGAAGTTGCCGAGGGGATGAGCGGCGGTGAGGGCCGGGACGGCCAGGGTGACCAGCAATCCGGCGGCGATCAGCGCAACACGTCGGGCAGTGGTCATCGAAGCGCCTCCTGCGCCTGGCGCACGCCCAGCGGGTCGAACGCGGGATTGAGCGTCAGCGCCTCGCGCAGGTGGGCCCGACCGGCGTCGGTCTCGCCGGCTGCGATTTCGATCAGGCCAAGGTGGAACAGCAGGCGCGCGTCCCGGGTCCCCAGCGCCAGCGCAGCGCGGGCGGGCTCGAGCGCCTCCCGAGAACGTCCGGCCGCATGCAGGGCCCACGCGTAGGCGTCGTAGCCGTAGCTGTCCTTCCGCTCGACCAGTTCCCGCGTGGCGAGTGCGAAGCCGTGCTCCACGTCCCGGCCATGCGTGGCCTGGAACAGCGCCAACTCGCGGTTGAAGATGTCCGCCTGAGCGTCACCGAGGTGGGCGATGAAGTCCACGGCGGCGTACTGCCCCTCGGCCGCGACGTCGTCGCCGGGTCCGCCGCGGACCGCGTAGAGGTCGCCGAGGTAGGCGATCAGCCCCACGCGGGGCACGATGGCGATCGCGCTCCGAAGCCAGCTGATCGCCGCGTCCAGGTCGCCCCGCGCAAACGCGATACGGCCGCGGGCAGCAACCGCCAGGTAGTAGTTGGGGAAGACGTCGAGCGCCGCTCGATACGCGGCCTCCGCACCGTCGACGTCGCCCTGCGAGAAGCGACACTCGCCGGCGGCGTAGTGGTAGAACGCGACCTCTTCGGCCGAGGCGTTGACCTCGGCCGCAGCGGTGGCTGCCTGTTCAGCCAGGCGGATCGCCTCGGCGGTTTCGCCACGGAGGAACGCGACGCGCGCGAACCGGATGCCCGCGGCCGGCCCGTCCTGGACCCGCCGCAGGGTCTCGAAGGCGGCCGTGGCGGTGTCAAGATCGCCCAGCTCGAGGCTGGCATCGCCCACGATCGCGACGGCGCCGATCGCCCGTTCGTCGGCCGCGAGGATCTTCGTCCCTTCAGTGACGGCTTCGCGGAAGCGGTGGAGCGTGACCAGGTTGCGCGCCAGGCCGGCGCGTGCGGCCAGACTCCCCGAGTAGAGCTCGAGGGAGCGGCGATAGGCTTCGTCGGCGCGGGCGTACCAGGTGAGATCGCCCGTCTCGCGGCCCTTCTGCGCGAAGAGCTCGCCGAGATACAGGTAGGCCTGGTCGCTGTTGGGGGTGGCCGTGATCCGGTCCTGCCAGAACGCGATCCGCCGGTCCGTGTCGGCCGGGTCTGAGACCCCGATCCCGGTTCCGGCGCCGAGCGGGGCAGCCTGGGCAACGGGATCGTCGACCTGTACGGTCACCGGTCGGGGACCGGCATCTCCTGCGCCCGCCGTGCCGCCGATCGTCGCCGCGCCGTAGCCGAGGCCGACGAGGAGGAGCGCCGCGAGTGGAACCAGGAGCCAGCGGTTCTGACGAAGCAGGGACACGTCTCGACCTTCCGTGCAGTGGGGGGTCCGGGGCGCCCCGAGGGACGCCCCGGACCGGGCAGGTTCGGCAGCCTCAGTTGGGGGTGCCGAGGAACGGGAACGACTTCAGGAAGGTCGAGTCGTTGCCGATGCAGTCGCTCGCGCCCGGGGTATTGGCGCCGACCGCGAGCAGGGTGTCGATGACGTCGTCCTTGAGCCGGCGCCCGTTGAGGAAGCCGCCCTTGTTGCCCGTCTCGTACGTGAGGATGTCCGGGATCAGGACCCTGGAGAGATCCGTCGCCTGGGCGTTCGTGTACGGCGCGCCGAACTTGGTGCTGACCGCGATGAGCGTGTCGACCACGTTCTTGCGGAAGCCGAGGTTGTCCTGTTCGCTCGGTGTGACGCGGTTGAACAGTTCCTTGACGTAGTTGACCTGGTTGTCGCCATTGACCAGCCGGTTGTTGAAGACCGTGCTGATGCCCGGGCGGCCCATCTGGTCGGCCTGGATCCACTCACCGCCCTTGCGGATCTTGGTGTTGGCGCTGATGCCGACCGTCTGGCCGTTCCCGCCCAGCTCGGAGTTCGGAACCATCAGGACGATGGCCGAGACATTGAGGCCGAGGAAGAAGTCGACCTTCTGTGCGTCGCACAGCATCCGGCCGTTCTCGGCGCCCAGGATGTTGCCCTTGAAGGCGTCAAGGTCGAAGAAGGGATCGTCGCGCAGGCCGGCCCACAGCTTGCTGCCGCCGGAGAGCGTGATGTTGCGCTCCGTCATGCCGCTGCCCCAGCGAGTGCCATTGCGCCAGATCGTCACGTCCTGCGTGCCGCCCGACGGGTTGCCGAAGCGGAGCGAGTACGTGATGTCGGGTGCCGCATTGGCGTCGGTATCGACGGTGAGGTTGTACTCCACGCCCGAGCCGAAGTACTCGGTCGAGTTCGGGAGCGCTCCGGCGCCCGGGTTGACCGTGATGATGAAGACGCTCCGCGCGCTGTCGCTGGTGCTGAACGCGTAGACGTCGTTGATGTCGGCGGCGCCCATCGAGGCCGCCGTGGGGGCGTCGAGGTGGTCAGCCGCCTCGGCGCTGATCGGCGCGAGGCCGACCGCGAGGATCGCGGTGGCCGACAGGATCGACGCAAGTCGCTGCCGGCGATTGGTGGAATGGGACACGGACAGTCCTCCTCAAGAGCCTGGAAATGACAGGGCCGGAACACGGTGGATGCCGGATTCCGGGCGGCACGAACCACGCCTGGGCAGTGGCAGACCCTCCCCGCGCCGCGGATCGGCGACGCGTTCGCTGGTCGCCGGCGATCGGGTGTCGGCGACGTCAGCGCGTAGTGCGCGGCTCGGACGGCGATGGATGAATCCGCATTCCGAAGATGAGCGACGGGGAACGACGAGGTCGCGGGGCACCCCCGCACCCTTGGGGCTGCGTGAGGAAGCGAGCGCGGGGCTCGACCGCGACCGCGATCCCCGAAGGCCAGCGCCGCGCGCGCCGTGGGACGTTCCGGTCTCGTGGGACTCAGGTTGGCCGGCGGAAGAACGCGAGCTTGCTCGACGGCGCGGCGCGGCCCAGCAGGGCCAGCCGGTCGGCCACCGCGACCAGCGGGCCGAGCCAGCGCGCGCTGCCCGGATCCCGCTTGGAACGCCCGGCCACGACCGTCCACCACCGGGCGTGCCGCGCAAATGCGTTCGCGCTGCCGGCCTCGATCGGGTTGTTCGCCAGGACGGTCGCTGCGCGGACTTCTTCGAGTTCCAGGCCTGCGGCTTCCAGCGGCGTCCGGTAATCGTCCAGGTGCCGGGCCCGGGAGTGCTTCTCGGGGTTGTACGGGCGCTCGTACTCCGACCGCAGCAGGATGGGTTCGACCATCACGAGCCATCCGCCGGGCGCCACGACGCCGGCGACGTTCGCCAGCGCCCGGTCGAACGCCGCGTCATCGGTGACGTGGAGGAGCACGTTCATCACCGAAACGGTGTCGTATGTCGCGTCGCCGGGCGCGCCGGCCTCCGCGATGTCGGCGACCCAGAACGTGCCGCCGGTTCCACCGGACCGCCCGCGGAGCCGCTCGACGGCGACAGGCACGAGATCCACGCCGTCCACCGTCGCCCCCAGCCGGCGCCAGAACTCAACCCAGAAGCCGGTCCCGGCGCCGATGTCGAGCACCCGCCGGCCGGCCGGCCGGTGCAGGCCGTGCCGCCTGACGTGACGCCCGACGTTGCGGGCCAGTGCGCTGTACAGCCAGCCGTTGATCGCGGCCGGAAGGGCCGATTGGCCGACTGCGCTGAGGTCGTCGCGCTGGTGGAGCTCGCCCCAGTAGTCGGTGGGTGAGTAGGGCACGATGGATGGCCTCCGGTCGGTTCCGCGGGTCGGCCGGTGCGCCCGTGGGCGGCCGGTGCCAAGGCTACACTCCACGCTGTGACGGGCATGGACTCGACCGCGCAGCGACGCCGCGGCCGCGGCCGGTTCATCACGTTCGAAGGGCCCGAGGGCGCCGGCAAGACCACCCAGGCCAATGAACTTCGGGCATGGCTTGTGGCAGCCGGCCGGGACGCGATCGTGGTCCGCGAACCGGGTGGTACGCCCGCGGGCGAGCGGATCCGCTCGCTCCTGCTCGATGTCCACGACGAGGGGTTCGCACTGGGCCCGCGCACGGACGCCCTGCTCTTCAATGCCGCCCGCGCGCAACTGGTCGACGACGTCATCGAGCCCGCGCTTGCCGCGGGCATCATCGTGATCTCGACGCGATTCGCGGACTCGACCCTTGCCTACCAGGGCGAAGGCGCTGGGCTGGCGCTGGACGACCTGCGCGCCCTTGAGCGTTTCGCCACGAACGGTCTGCGGCCCGATCTCACGATCCTGCTGGATCTGCCGGTGGAGTTGGGACTGGGGCGCAAAGCGGGCGAGGAGACGCGCTTCGAGATCTCGTTCGATCGGCCATTCCACGAGCGCGTGCGCCAGGGCTTCCTTCGCCTCGCGTCGGACGAGCCCGGGCGGTTTGCGATCGTCGACGGGCGACTGTCGCGCGACGAGGTGGCGCGCGCCGTCCGGACGGCGACTGCGCGACTCCTCGGGCCCGGGATCGAGCGTGTGGCGGCCGATTCGGGGGCACGGTGAACCGAATGCCCACCTGCTGCGCATCCTGAGTTGAGCGAGCGGGAGCCGAGCGGCGGCGCAAGCGGTCGGGTGCCGACCGCGATCGACGATGCCGATCGGGGCGCGCTCACGCGAATCGCCGAGGGGCAGCTTGATGCCCTCGAGGAGCTGTACGACCGCTACCGAACGATGGCCTACTCGATCGCACTCCGCATCACCAGCGCCCGACCGCCTCCGAGGACGTTGTCCAGGAGGCGTTCCTCGGCGTGTGGCGCAATGCGGGCCGATACGCCGAGGCTCGAGCGAGCGTGCGCACCTGGCTGCTCTCCATTGTCCATCACCGGGCCATCGACACCATCCGCCGGCGGCGTCCGACCAGCGAGTTCCCCGAGGCCGACGCCGTGCCACCACCGCAGCTCTGGACACCCGATGTCTGGGCTGAGGTCGCCGGCCGCCTTGACCGAGACGCGATCCACGCTGCTCTTGCCGAGTTGAGCGATGTCCAGCGCGAGGCACTCCATCTCGCGTACTTCGGCGGGCTCACGCAGCAGGAGATCGCCGTTCGGACCGCAACGCCGCTTGGGACCGTGAAGAGCCGCATCCGCCTGGGGCTGCTCGCGTTGCGCCGCGCGTTGGGAGGCGGGACCGAGGGCCACGCAGGCGCGCTCGGCGATGAGCCCGCGTGGAGCACCGAATGACCTGCGCGGAGGTCCGTGACCTGGCGCCCGCCTACCTGCTCGGGGCACTCGAGGCCGTCGAGGAAGCCGCCGTGAGCGAGCACCTCGCCATGTGCCCGGAGGCGCACGCGGAGCTGGAGGCCATGGCAACGGGCGTGGCTGCGCTTGTCGCGTCCGTGCCGCTGGTTGAGCCGCGGCCCGCCTTGAAGGGCCGGATCCTGGCGGCCGCCGCGGCGGATCTCAAGGAGCGGCGTCTTGCCGACGAGCTGCGGGCCCCTGTCGCGCTCGCCGCGCCCACCGCGCCCACCGCGCCCGGAGTCGCGGGCCGTTCGGGGGCGCGCGACCCGGGCGGCCTGCGAGGTTTGTTCGATAGGCTTCTCGGGCGGACGCCCGGCGCGTGGGCCATGCGCGCTGTCGCCGTGGTGGCCATCGTGGCCCTCGCCGGCTGGAACCTCGCGCTCCAGGGCGAACTCGCCGGCACGAAGTCCTACCAGCAGCGCCTCGACGAGGCACTCGCGCTGGCCCGCCAGCCCGGCGCGCAGCTGGCCCTCCTCGCTCCGGCTGGCGGCGGCGCCGGGCCCAGCGGTGTCGCTGTCATGCCGGCCGGCGGCCAGGGTCGACTGGTCATGTCCGGCCTGGCGCCAACGCGCGGCAGCCAGGTCTACGAGGCGTGGACCATCCTCGAGGGCCAGGCGCCGGTCCCTGTCGGCGGCTTCACCGTGGGCCCGGACGGGAACGGGTATTTCGACGCGATGCCACCGGCCGGCGACGCCACGGTCATCGTTGCCGTCACGCTGGAGCCGGCGCCGAATCCGAGCGCGTCCTCATCGGATCCGATCTCGCTGGGGGTCGCCGAACGCTCCGAGGCCTGAGCCCTCTCCACCGCGATCCGAGCCCTCCGCCCGCTCGGGGTGTGGGCGCGGACCTCAGCCGCGGCTCTGGATCTCCGCCGACTCGATCCGGCCCGGACCCTGGCTGCGCGCCCGCTCCAGCGCAGCCTTGGCAGCCGCCAGCAGTTCGTCCGCGGTGGCCCCGTCGACCGGGAACTTCGCAACGCCCGCGGAGACGGTCAGCGCCCGATCTGCCATGGGCGGCAGGCCCGCGACGCCGTTGAGCACGCGCTGGGCGACCGTCGGCCCGGCCGCGCCCGGCGCGATCAGGACGAACTCGTCGCCGCCCTGGCGTGCGACCGTGTCGACCAGGCGGACGGACTCTGCGAGCACCGACGCGACCGACCGGAGCACGTCGTCGCCGGCCGAATGGCCCGCTCGCTCGTTGATCTCGCCCAGCCCGTCGACGTCGAAGATCGCCACCGAGATCTCGCTGCCCTGGCGCGCGGCGCGCGCCAGCTCCAGTTCCAGGATCTGCGCGAAGGTCCGCTGATTGGCCAGTCCCGTCAGCGGATCGGTGTGGGCGAGTCGCTCGAACCATTCCGAGCGCTCCAGGATCATCGAGGCCAGGCGTGAGCGGTCGATCGCCACCGCGGTCAGGTCCGCAATCGCGGCGAGCTCGCGTGCCTCGACGTCGTCGATCGCGTGTGACGCGCGCCAGCCGAGCAGGAGCACGCCGACCGGCATCTCGATGCCGCCGCGGGCCACCACCAGGGGCCGGAGCGCGGCAGCTGCGAGGCCGGCCGTCGCCAGGGCGCCCGTCAGCCCGTCGCCGGCGAAATCGCGGGCGGCGCGGTCCCGCGAGGCGGCTGCCACCGGGTTGTCAACCTGGGCCAGGCCCTGTTCGAGGGCGGCCCGTTCCCCCTCGTCGAGGCCGAGCGCGACGCCAAGCTGCAGTTCCGTCCGGTCGGGATCCTGCAGATAGACGACCGCGACATCGGCCGCCAGCTGATCGGCGACCAGGTTCATGAGCTGCCCCACGGCGTTGTCGAGGTCCGCGGCGCCGGCAAGCACATCGCTCGCCTCCACGAACAGCGCGAGGGGATCTCGATCGGGCCGACTGGTGGTCACTGGACGGTCTCCTGACGCATCGTGCCCGCCGCAGCGGTGGCACCGCGGCATCATACGGCCGGCTCGGGCGGCCGCGAGTGGGTCGAACGGCCGGCGAGTCACGGCGAAGGTCCGTGGCCTGAATGCACCTGGCCAGACAATGGTCGATCGGCCACGACGGCCCCTATACTCCGGCGGAATGAAGCTGATCGTCGCGGTGGTTCACAACGAGGACGCGGGTGTCCTCGTTGACGCACTCCTGGAGCGGGAGTTCCGCGCCACCCGACTGCACTCCTCGGGCGGCTTCCTCAAGCAGTCCAACGCCACGATCCTGATCGGCGTGGACGAGGCGCAGGTCGACGACGTGATGTCGATCATCCGCGCCAACTGCAAGGCGCGGACCCAGGTGGTGAACCCGATGCCGCCCATCATGGAACCCGGCGAGTTCTTCATGCCGTACCCACTCGAGGTCGAGGTGGGCGGCGCCACGGTCTTCACGCTGCCCGTGGAGCGCTTCGAGCGCCTGTAGGCGGCACGATGTTCGGGGGTCACCCCGCGCCCCCGGCGCCGTGCCGATTCTCCGTCCCGTGCCCTCCGCGGCGCTGCCGCGAATGACGGCCTCCGGGCCGCCGGCCGGGCGGGGTTCCGCCGACCGCGATGGGTCTCGGTGGTGATGCCCGTCAGCGCATGGGCTACGCGGGTGATGCATTGACGGGCATCGGATCCGGATCGAGCATGGCGGACGCCGATCGCGGCACACCGCCCTCCTGGGCATCCACCATGACGGTTCCCGGTGACCGTGCGTCAGCCGCGCCGGTCTCGCTCGAATCGGTCTCGGTAGGATCGTTGCCGATGGCATGGCTGGATCACCTCGCCCGCGCTGCGCCCACTGCCGTTGAGGCCTTCCGTGCGTTCGAGGCGGGCCGGCGCATCGGGGTGCGGCAGGTCGTGCGCAGGGCGGGCGGTGCCGACTCGTCGGACCGGAGCCTTGCCGAGCTGGCCGCCACCGCCCGGGCCCTGAGGGACATCGTGGCGTCGCTCCCCGCGCGGGCCTTCGATGCGCCTGGGGGCGAGGAAGACTGGAGCGTGGCACAGGCGCTCGGCCACGTCGCGACGTCCCGAGCCGGACTGGTGCTGGCGGCCTCGCTCGCGCAGCTGGGCGCTGGCCCGCCGATGCCCCGACGGTGGTGCCGGGCATCCCGGGTCCCGCGGACGTGTCGCGCGAAACCGTCGTCGAACGGATCGCGAAGAGCCAGCGCGTCCTGGAGCGCAGCGCGCGCGCCGTCGCGGGCCACGAGCTGGACCCATGCCCGCTGGACCATCCGCTTGTCGGGCGCCTGCGCTGCGGCGAGTGGCTGGTCTTCGCCGCCGTCCACGATGTGATGCATCTCGCGCAATTGCACCGCCTTGCGGCGGGCGACGGGGCCGCCACGTGACCCCGTACCGGCCGGACCTCGTGGACGTGTGGCTCTTCCGTGAGGAGCCCGGACTCGGGCTCCGGATCCTGATGCTCCGACGCGCCACCGGCCGGATCCTGGCGGGGCTCTGGCAGGGGGTTTCGGGCGGTCTTGAGGGCGACGAGCGGATCGTGGCCGGTGCCTTGCGCGAACTGCGCGAGGAGACGGGGCTGCGACCGGCCGACCTCGACGCGTTCTACGACCTTGACCAGGTGAACCAGTTCCACGTCGCGCCGATCGACGGGATCGTGACTGCGGCGGTGTTCGCCGCGCGCCTGCGGCCGGGCGTCGAGGCACGGCTCTCGCACGAGCATGACGCCGCCGAGTGGCTCTCGCCCGATGAGGCGATCCGGCGCTCGGTGTGGCCTGCGTACCGGGAGTCGGTCGCGCGGATCCGGGACCACCTGCGGGAACCTGCGATGGCAGCGTGGTTCGAAATCGGCCTGGGTGCCGAGGAGTAGACTGGGGTGCAACCTGTGCCCACTGAGCACCTCCAGGAGGGCCGATTGCACGAACCCCTGACCTCGGCGGATGCCACACCGCTGCGCGCGCGCCGTGCGTTCCGCTCGAAGGTTGACCAGATCCGGCCGACGTACGGCTTCGAGGATGTGTCGCTGGCGCCCGGCATCAACACCGTTGAGCCCGCCGACGTCGACCTGTCGCAGACCTTCTGCGGGCTGCCGCTGGCGATCCCGGTCCTGGCCTCGGCGATGGATGCGGTGGTGGACGCCCGGTTCGCGGGCGCGCTTGCCAGGCTGGGCGGGCTGGCGGTCCTGAACCTCGAAGGGGTGCAGACACGCTACGAGTTCCCCGCCGACGTGCTCGAGCGGATCGCCACAGCCCCCGACAGCGATGCCCAGGCGGTGCTCGCGGAGGCCTATCAGGCGCCGGTTCGCGAGGACCTCGTGGCGCAGCGGATCGCGGAGATCCATGCCGCGGGCTCAAAGGCCGCGGTCTCAGCGACGCCGGCCGCCGCCCGCCGGCTCGGCCCGTTCTGCGCCGAGCACGGCGCGGACCTGTTCATCGTGCAGTCGCAGGTGTCGTCGGCGCGCCATCTCGCGTCCGGCTACGACCCGCTCGAACTTGCCGATTTCACGCGCTTCATGCCGATCCCGGTCGCGGTCGGGAACACCACCTCGTCCGAGGCCGCGTTCGCGCTGATGGAGCAGGGGATCGCGGCGGTCTTCGTCGGCGTCGGTCCGGGTGCCGCGTGCACGACGCGCGAGGTGCTCGGGATCGGTGTGCCGCAGGTGACCGCGATCTCGGACGTTGCGGCGGCACGCGACGCCTGCTTCGCAGAGACGGGCCGCTACGTGCCGGGGG
>VGPE01000012.1 GCA_016875645.1 Chloroflexota bacterium | reverse complement strand
CACCTCGAACTCCAGGACGGGCGCGCCCAGGATCTCCAGCCGCTCGGCGAGCGGCGCGGAGTCGAACGTCATCGAGCGCGCGTCGTCGGCGCGCTGGTCACCGGGGAACTCGGGGCCCTTGCCGCCGGTCCCGTACGGACACCACTCGCCGCCATCGAGGCCCGTCAGCTGGGGCGACGTCCACTCGCGGCGGACAGGGTAGAAACCCGCAACCCGCGACGGCGTCAGCGTTCCGTCACCCAGGCCGAAGCGACGCGTCTCGATGCGCGGCGACGGCCACTCCACCTCGCCCACCCAGCGGCCGGGCGCACGCTCGTAGAGCGGCGCCGCCGGCACGCCGTCCTGCATGAAGGCGCGCAGCATCGGCTCGCGCAGCATGCCGGTGTCCAGCCCCTTGAGCCAGTGGTCCCACCAGCGGACCGCCTCGTCGAGGAAGTTCGCCTTGGGCCCGGGGACGCCCAGGTGCGGGTACGCGTGCGCCCACGGCCCGATCAGGCCCATCCGGGGCACGGCGAGGTTGGCGAGCAGGCGCGGGATCGCGTTCGAGTAGCCGTCGAGCCAGCCGCCGACCGCGAACACCGGGCACTCGATGGCCGAGTAGTCCTCGTTGACCGAGCCGTGCTTCCAGAACGCGTCGCGGCGCTGGTGGCGCAGCCAGTCCTCCACCATGAAGTTGAGGTGTTCCAGGCGGTTCTGCCACGCATCGCGCCAGCCATCCCCGACCAGCGGCGCGTCCGGCGGCCTGGCGATCCACGTCCAGAAGCTCGCGCCCCAGTCCAGGGTGTCCGTCAGGAGCGTGCCACCCATCCAGTGCATGTCGTCGGTGTAGCGGTCGTCGGTGGAGCAGGAGGTGATGATCGCCTTGAGCGCAGGTGGCCGGAGCGCGGCGACCTGGAGCGAGTTGAAGCCGCCCCATGAGTTGCCCAGCATGCCCACCGAGCCCGTGCACCACGGCTGGGCGGCCAGCCAGGCGATCGCTGCTTTGCCGTCCTCGAGCTCCTGGGCCAGGTACTCGTCGGTCATGAGCCCGTCGGACTCGCCCGAGCCGCGCAGGTCCAGGCGAACCGAGACATAGCCGTGGCCGGCGAAGTAGCGGTGGATCGGGCCCGAGCGCGGCGCCGTGAAATCGCGCTTGCGATACGGGATGTACTCCAGGATCGCCGGCACCGGATGGTGCGGCGACGCCTCCTCGGGCATCCAGATGCGCGCCGCCATCCGCTCGCCGGTACCCGGGACCGGGATCCAGACGTTCTCGAGCTCACGGACGCGATGGGGCAGATCGGTCACAACCCGCACGGACTGGCCTCCCTCTCGTGACGTGGCGCCGCGCCGGCGCACCGGCCGGGCCTTCAGTAGAGCGCGTCGGCGCCGGACGTGACGTAGCCCCCGAACTGCCCGACCGGCCTGGACGAGAGCATGAGCCCGATGTCACTCAGGCGCAGCCCGCGCCGGGTCGACCAGTCGACCGCCGCTCTGGCCGACCCGAAGTTGCGAATGTGGAGCACCTGTGCGCCGGCCTCCGCGGCGATGTCGGCCGCGAGATCCAGGGCCGGCACGAGGTCCTCCGGACGAGCCACCGCGATGGGCCCGATCGCCCCCGCGCTCGACACGTAGGCATAGCCGCGCGCCGAACCGTCGCGCTCCAGGATCCGGTGATGGAGCCCGGGCACGCCCGTCCAGAACTCGTGATCGGTCGGGCGCGCGAAGGCGACGGTCGCAAGGTCGAACGCGGCCAGGGTGGCCTGGTCGCGTTCGAGGTCAATCGGCCGGCCGGTCAGCGGCGGGGCATCCTGCCCGGGCACGGCGGTCCGTTCGCCGATCGGCCCATCGAAGCTGAGCGTGGAATCCTGGGGCAGCATCCCGAACCGCAGGTAGAGACCGTTGGACACCGGGTTCGACGCGGCGGTGAGCACCGTCAGCGCCGTCGACGGGCCCGTTCCCGCAAGGCAGCGGCGGATGAGCTCCGATCCGATCTTGCGGGACTGGTACTCGGGCAGGACGTGGAGCGCATCCAGGTACCACGCGTCGTCGCGAAGCGTGGCGTAGGCCGCGGCGACCATCCGGCCGCCAGCTTCAGCGACCCAGAACCGATCGCCGTCGTAGCGGACGCAGAAGTGACGGAACCGGATGATCCGCTCGGCCGGGAGCGCGGGGTGCGACTCGCGGCCCTGCCGCCGGTCGAGGGCGCCCTGCGCCTCCTGCACGATCTCGTACGTTCGCTCGGCGTCCTCGGTGCGGGCCCGCCGATACGTGATCTCGTCGTCCTGCGGGAAATCGGCCGTGGGACCAGCGGTGTGCAACGTCATTCTCCGGGCCGCGCCGACAGCGCCCCGATGAGCGTGTCGAGGTGCATGACGAACTCGAGCGTCACCTCGATCGCGTCGCCCTCGTTGGATTCGACCAGTGGATGCCACCAGCCGGCGGCCTCCTGGCCCGCGAGGTACCAGTCGCCCATCCGGATCGCCCAGTCGCGGTACTGCGTCTCGCCCGTGAGCTGCCACAACAGCGACGAACCCCACGATGACTTGCACACGGCCGGGTACGTGAACTGCGCGTCGGTGGCGCTCATGGAGAACGCCTGGTAGCGCCGGGCGAGATCCAGGTACTCGGCGCGGGGGTCCGCCAGGTACAGGCGGGACAGGAACGCGGCACAGATCCCGCCCCAGAACCAGTACTGCGACGCGTCCAGGCGGTTGTCCACCAGCATGGTCTCGGCGTTGAAGTCGGGGTCGGCCTCGGTGATGGGCGCCTGCCGTGTCCGTGACCAGGCCACGTACTGGCGCTCCAGCGGCGCCGGCTGGGCGTCCCAGAGGCGGCCAAGGAACGCCGCGATCCCACGTGCGGTTGCCAGGTCACCGACCGCGAGCGCCGCGAAGCCGACGCCCGCCCCGCCTCCCGTGACATCCAGGGCGTCGCTCGTCGCAAAGCCGGCCGCGTACCCGCCCCCGGGCAGCCGGTCCGTCGCGAACGTCCCCGACACGGGATCGCGCAGGGCCAGGATCCCGGGCCACAGCCCCAGCGACAGGTCGTACTGCATGGCGGCCTGTGCCCCGACGACGAGCGTCGCATCGCGGTAGGTGGACCACTCGTCGAAGACGCGGTACGGGCCGTCGATCCTGCCGTCGGACGTGACCAGGTTCCGGCGGATCCAGGCGCTGATCGCGGTCGCAGCCTCCGTCTCGCCCACGACCGTGAAGGTCCACGGCGCGCGGTAGTAGCTGAATCCCGTGGTCGGGTCGCCGATGGAGCCGTCTGGGTTGAGGCGGGCGAGGAGCCAGCGAACGCCGCGATCGCGGGCGTCGCGGTAGGCCGCGATGCGCTCCCGAACCTCGGCCGAGGGGGCCGGGGCGCTCGGCGCGGTCATGGCCGCGCTGCCAGCGCGCCGATCAGCGTATCCAGGTGCATCACGAACTCGAGGGTGACCTCGATCACGTCCGCCTCGGTCTCCTCGACGAGCGGATGCCATGACCCGTCGAGCAGCTGGGTGTCGACATACCAGTCGCCCATGCGGAGTGTCCAGTCACGGTAGACCTCATCGCCGGTGACCATCCAGAGCAGCGACGAGCCCCACGAGGACTTGCAGACGGCGGGGTACTTGAACTGGGCGTCCGTGGCCGCCATCGAGAAGGCCTGGTAGCTGCGCGCGAGGTCGAGGTACTCGGGGCGTGGGTCGGCGAGATACAGGCGGCACAGGAAACCCGCCGAGATGCCGCCGATCGTCCAGCGCTGCGGCCGATCCACCGCGTTGTCGACCACCATCCGCAGCTGGAACTCCGGGTCCGTGCGCAGGATCGGGCGCTGGCGCGCGCGGGACCAGAAGCAGTAGAAGGAGTCGGGCAGCTCGGTCTGCGCGTCGTAGATCAACCGGAGGAAGCCGGCGATCCGGCGGGCCGAGGCGACGTCACCGCAGGCGAGCGCCGCGAAGCCCACCCCGCAGGCATACGGGATATCACCGATGTCGCTCAGCGAGCCGTCTTCCAGGTGGTCATTGGCGACCGAGCCCGAGACCGGGTCCATGTCCGCCAGCACCGACGGCAGCAGCCCGCTGCCGAGGTCGTACGCCTCGATCATCTGGGCGCCGACGATGTGCGTCGCGTCGCGATACGCCCAGTCCGTGAGCACGCGGCGCAGCGGTCCGCCGATGGACGGGCGGCCGGCGGCGTCGGTGACCACGAGGTTGCGGCGGATGAAGCCGGCCACGCGGTGGGCCGCAACCACCTCCCCGGTCGCGCCGAACGTCCAGAGTGCCCGGTAATACTTCCAGCCCTCCGCCGCGTCGCCGAGCGAGCCGTCGGCGTTCAGGCGGGCGAGGAGCCAATCCGTGCCGCGCCGGCGGGCGGCGAGGTACGCGTCGAGTCGGTCCCCGACGATCGAGCGCTGCGCCTGCTGGACCACCATGTCCTGCCTCCCTCAGCCTGCGGTCGAGTGGTCGGCGCCCGGAGCCCCGATCCTCTTGGCGGCTACTGCTTCGTCAACCATCGAGAACACCGTGTGCTGCGGGCGGTAGCCCAGGATCCCGCGGGCCTTCACGCTCGACACGTACCACGACGCACGCACGTGCGGCCGCGGGATCACGACCACGCGCAGCCCGAGCGCCGCGCCGATGTGGCGGACCAGTTCGTCCTCGCCATACGGGGCGGCCGGCCCGATGTTGAATGTCTCGCCGATCGCCTCCGGGCGGGTCAGCGCCAGGTGGAGCCCCTGGGCGAGGTCCCGGGCGTCGGCGAGGTTCGTGGCCGGGACCTGGCCCTGCTCGTCGGCCAGGACGAACAGCTGCTCGGCCCCGTCGTCGTGGGCGCGCAGCGTTTCGAGCAGTTCGTCGTCGTCCGCCGATCGGTTGGCCAGCCCGGAGAGGAAGCGAATGCAGCCCTGGAGGAAGATCCGCCGCCCGAACACGCTGTCGGGCTCGATCAGCTCCCACGTGTCGGCCGTCGCGGTGGGCCGGATCACGACCGACGGCACGCCGTAGGTGCGCCGGAACTGGAGCGAGAGTTCCTCGGCGGAGACCTTGGTGGCACCGTAGATGGACCCGGGGATGCGCGGGTGCGTCTCGTCAACCGGCAGGAAGAGCGGCGGCGTGTGCCAGCCGGACCAGTAGACCGCGTCGCTGCTGGCGTACACGAATCGCTGGATTCGTGGCATCTGGGCGCGGGCGGCCATCAGCAGGTTGAACGTGCCGCCGATGTTGACCTCGTAGAACTGCCGGTCCGACGCGAGGCGCGACGTGAGCGCGCCGGCCAGTGCGGCGATCGCGTCCACCCCGTCCACAGCCGCCTCGACCGCGGCCACGTCCTCCAGGCGACCCGACACGATCTCCACGCCCGGTCCGTCGATGGCCTGGTTGTTGGGATCGCCCGGGAGCACGAACGCCCGGACCTCGTGGCCCTCGGTCACGAGCCTGCGCGTGAGGTGGGCGCCCATGCGACCCGCGGCGCCGGTGACGAGCACCCTCATTGGACGATCACGCAGCAACCTCAGGGGCGGGGTGCGATCCTTGATTCGGCCGACTGGTCGTCCGATGATAGCCGGGCACGGATCGCCGCCGTCTCACCCGCCGGCGGGCAGCGCACCCATTTCCCGTCCCTGTGCCCGCGCCCGGCGCGGGCTCACCCCGCGGTGGGTCGAAGGAGGTCGAGAGCCATGCAGGTCGCCGAGCCACCGGGCGCGTCTTCCACGACGACCGAGACGGTCAACCACATGATCGGCGGCGACGAGGTGCCGTCGAAGTCGGGGCGCACCTTCGGCTCGCTCAACCCCGCCACGGGGCGCGAGATCGCCCGGGTCGCGTTCGGTGAGGCAGAGGACGTGGATGCGGCCGTGCGCGCCGCCAGGGAGGCCTACGAGCGGCGGGTCTGGGCCGGGATGGCACCGGGTGGACGGGCGCGGATCATGCGCCGGATCGGCGACCTGATCCGCGAACGGGCCGACGTGATCGGCGCGGTCGAGTCGGCCGACACCGGCAAGCCCCTCGGCCAGGCAACCGCCGAGGTCACGCTCGCCGCGGACTTCTTCACCTATTTCGCCACGCACGCCGAACTGCCAGACGGGCGGACGCACCCGGCTGACGCGGGCTACTTCGTGTACTCGAAGCGCGAGCCGTACGGCGTGGTCGGCGCGATCTCGCCCTGGAACTACCCGTTCCTGCTGGCGTGCTGGAAGACCGCGCCCGCTCTCGCGGTCGGCAATAGCGTCGTGCTCAAGATGGCCGAGCAGTCACCGCTGTCAACGGCGCATCTCGGGCGCCTCGTGCTCGAGGCGGGCATGCCGGCCGGTGTCTTCAACGTGGTCCACGGCGACGGGCCCACGACGGGCGCCGCACTGGTGGCCCACCCGGATGTGCCGAAGCTGACCTTCACTGGCTCGACCGCGGTCGGCAAGGAGATCCTCCGCGTCAGCTCGCAGTGGATCAAGAGCGTCCACCTCGAGCTCGGCGGCAAGACCCCCAACATCATCTTCGACGACGCCGACCGGGAGCAGGCCATCGCCGGCTCGCTGTTCACGGCCTTCTACAACACGGGCCAGATCTGCACGTCCGGGACGCGGCTGCTGGTCCAGCGCGACGCGAAGGACTCGATCGTGGAGCAGTTCGTGGAGCGCGCCCGGAAGATCCGGGTGGGCGACCCGACCGCGCCGGGCACGCAGCTGGGGCCGTTGATCTCGCGCGAGCAGCTGGAACGCGTCACGGGCTACATCGAGGAGGGCCGGCGCGGCGGCGCCACGCTCGCCACCGGCGGCGGCCTCGTGGGTTCGGGCGCGGGCGGCTACTTCATCGAACCCACCGTGTTCACCGACGTGACCCCGGACATGCGGATTGCGAAGGAGGAGATCTTCGGGCCGGTCCTGTCGGTGATGACCTTCTCCAGCGAGGAGGAGGCGGTCCGGATCGCCAACGACGTGATGTACGGCCTGGCGGCGACCCTCTGGACGACCGATCTCGGACGCGCCTTCCGGATGGCCGACCGGCTCGAGGCCGGCATCATCTGGACGAACTGCCCCCACTACCTGCCCGTCAACGTCCCGTACGAGGGCCACAAGCTGAGCGGCCTCGGCGAGGACCTGGGCGTGGAGGCACAGAACACGTTCACCCACCTCAAGACGCACGCCATCAACTTCGGTGGCGGCAAGCTGGAATGGGCGTGAGCACGCCCGAGAACCGGGTCGCGCCGCCCGTCGTCCGGCGACGGCGCGGCGTTCCCTCGCGTGGCGCGGCGGTCGCCGCGACCGGCCCGGTCGCCGCCGGAGGCGGCGGGCCCGGGACCGATCCGATCGTGCGCTCGCTGTTCGCTCCCGCCCCGGGCTCGATCTATCTCGATACGGCCACCTACGGCCTGCCGCCGCGGCCCACGGTCGAAGTCATGGAACGTGCACTGCGCGCGTGGCAGTCGGGTCAGGCGAACTGGATCGAGGACTGGGATCGCCCCTCGGATCGCTGCCGGGCGGACTTCGCGTCGTTGATCGGCACCGCTGCATCGACGATCGCCTACATCCCGGCCGCATCGGTCGGCGCGGGCGTCGTGGCGACCTCGATTCGGGCTGGCGACGAGGTCGTCGTACCCATCGACGAGTTCACGTCCACGCTCTACCCGCTGCTGGTCGCCGCCGCGCGTGGCGCGGTCATCCGAGAGGTGCGCTTCGAAGACCTCGCTGATGCCATCCGGCCGGGCACCCGCCTCGTCGCGTTCTCACTGGTCCAGATGCAGACGGGCAAGACCGCCGACCTGGCTGCGATCTGCGCCCGGGCCAGGGAGAACGGCGCCGAGGTGTTCGTGGACGCGACGCAGGCCGTGCCATTCGTGCCGATCGCGGACCTCCTGCCCTCGATCGACTACCTGGTCTGCGCGGGCTACAAGCATCTGCTCTCGCCGCGCGGGACCGGGTACTTCTACGTCCGCTCCGATCGCTGGCTGGTGCTCGAGGCGACCAACGCGAACTGGCGGGCAGCGGACCAGCCGTTCGACCGGTACTTCGGCGGCCCGTTGTCGCTCGCGGCGTCGGCGGCCCGGTTTGACGTATCGCGGGCGTGGCACCCGTGGCTGGGCGCATCCGAATCGCTGCGGCTGCTCGCCTCGTGGAAGGACTCCGATCTGTTCCCAGCCGTACGCCGCCTGGCCGACCGCCTGGCCGACGGAGTCGGAATGCCTCGCCCGGGCTCCTCGCTGGTGTGCGTTCCGGCCGGCGACACGGCTCGCGCCCGAGAGGCCCTCACGAGGGCCGGGATCAAGGCGTCGGTTCGCGGTGACTCGGTCCGATTCGCGCCGCACGTCTACAACACGGAGGCCGACATCGACCGCGCAATCGAGGTGATGCAGCCCTTCCTGTAAGCGTCCGACCGCGAAGATGCGGCGCTGCCGGGTCCCGCCTGACCGGCGCCATCAGCCCTGCTCGGGCAACGCCTCGGTCTCGATGCCCTCGGCCGCTGCAACGGCGAGCAGATGTGCGTCGGAGCTGACAACCCGATCACCCGGCCGCGCCGACGCGACCAGGATCGTGTCGGCCAGGGAGACGGGGCGCGACGTCCGGTGGTAGTGGGCGGCCCGGAGCTCCGCCGCCCGCTGGGCTACCGCACGGTCGAGTGGGAGCGCAGTCAGCGGCCCGTCGAACAGGGGTTCAAGGACGTCCATGGAGCGACCGATCGGCATGCCGCGAACCCGCTGCGCGGCATCAAGCGCCTCCGCCAGGTTCGCGGTGGCCACGCCCGCGTTCCCGGCGCGCAACACGGCTCGGACCTGCGGCGCAGCCGGTCCGCCGACCAGGAAGGCCACCAGCGCGTAGGCGTCGAGCAGGTTCACTCGCCGCGGCGGCCCTCGGCCCGGCGTTCGTCCTCCCGGGCCCGTGCGCGCATGCCGGCGAGGTCGATCCGGCCGAACTCGGCGAGTGCGCCTTCGGCTGCCGCGATGGGGTCGGCGGGCGCCGGCCGCACCACCAGGCGGTCGCCGTTGTCCTCGATCACGACCATCGAGGTCCCCCAGCGATGCCGGATGGTCGCCGGGATCGAGATCTGGCCGCCTCTCGTGATCTTCATGCGCTTCTTCATGATCATGCATCATATCATGATCGCGGTTCGCTCCACGCCTGCGGGGCACGCCCCACGCCCCGGCACCCCACCGGATCGTGCCCTCGGTTCGCGAGCAGGCTGATCGCCGATCCGACGCCGCGACCGCCGCGGCCTTCCGGCCGGCCGGGTCCATCGCCCCGCCAATCACGCTCATGGCGCTTCGGCCGGCGCTTCGCCTTGCCCATCGCCTCAATGATGGGCCCATGCGGCCCCGGATCACGTTCACGGCGTGGAACACGGCCTCACCGGGCCGTCGGCGGCCCGATCGAGCCGCCGATCAGCGTCGGGAAACGCTCACGGCGTGACGGGCGCGCGGATCGGCGCCAGCGCCACAGACCGCCTGCCCCGACGGGCCTCTCGGGTGGCCCGTCGATCTACCCCGACTGGACCTCGTACCGCAGTTCCCGGAACTCGCCGTCAAGGAGCGCCCGCAGGGCGTCAACCTGGGCCTTCGTGCCCTCCAGGTACGGCGCCCGCACGCGGAGGGTGATCTCGGGCGCCACGCCGCACCGGGTGGCCATCTTCGCGAGCGATTGGGAAGCCGTCACCTCGCCCCACGTTCCGCCCCAGGCATCGAAGAAGCGTGCCTCGAGCAGCTTGCGGCGTGCCGCCTCATGGGCGTCGCCGCGGGCGCAGGCTGCGAAGAACTCCACCGCCCAGACCGGGTTGAGGTTCGCGGTGAAGCTGTAGATCCCTTTCGCGCCGAGCATCGCGCCCGGCATCGCCTGCCCGTCCACCACGAAGTGGTGCATCGACGGCGCGTCCGTCACGCAGCCGATGATCTCGCTCACCGATCCCCCGGTGTGTTTGCTGCCGACCAGCGTCGGGGCGTGGGGAAGGATCCGCGCGTAGTCGCTGCCGTGCAGAAAGCGGGCCTTTGCGATGTTGTAGTGAATCACGGCGATGTCCGGAAACCGCTCGGAGAGCGTCGCGAAGAAGCGCGTCAGCTCCATGTCGTTGAGCTCCGTCCAGAATGGCGGGGCGATCTGGACGGCACGGATGCCGCGATCGACCGCGTATTGAACGCGCTCCAGCACGCCCTTGGTGTGCAGCCACGTGCAACCGACCTGCGCCGGCAGACCGACCTCCTGCACCGAGGACGCGAAGGCGTCGACCATGACCTTGAAGTCGTCGAAGTCGAGCGCACTCAGTTCGCCGTCGGTGCCGGTGGTGTAGACCCCGGCCACGCCGGCGGCCCGGTAGCGGCGAACCATCTCGCGCAGCAGGCCCGCGTCGAGCGAGTCGTCCTCGCGCCATGGCAACGGGATCGCCGGCCACACGCCGTGGAGGTGCTGCGTCTTGAACTGCTCGGGCAGGGTGGTCACGGTCGCGCTCTCCGCTCACAAGGGCTGGTAGGGGTCAGAGCCAGATGATGGCGCCCGGAGGGCGCTCCGGCGCGGCGGCCGTGCGCTGACCAGTCCCGCGACCGGGGGGTGCGCGACGTCCTTCAACAAGATGGCCTAGCATGGCGGTGCTCCGTCTCGCCCGTACCGGCGAGGCCCGACAACGCAGCCCCTCCTGCGAGGTCCCTTGAGCCGTGATCCCATTCGCAACTCGCCGCTTCCTTCCGTTGCTCGCCGCCGCCGCGCTGCTCCTCGCCGTCGTGCCCGCGGCCTCCGCTGCCGATCCGATGGGCACTGCCCGGCGGACATGGACCGCGACCTACCCGACGAACGGCACCATCGGCCTCGTCTCGTACATGAGCGGGATGGGCCTGTTGCGCCTCGATGCCCGGAACCTCCCGGCGAACCGCACAGCGACGGTTGCGGTCTACGCCGGCTCCTGCACGAGCCTCCGCGGCCTGATCACCGCGGTGGAACGGCTCCGAACCGCCGCGGACGACAGCCTCAAGCGCGAGATCCGCGTCTCCACATACCGCATGAGCAAGGTCTGGTCCATCGCCTACAGCGGGCCGATCGGGATGCGGGTGACCGCGTCGTCCACGACCCGCTGCGCCAATCTGATCGCCCCGACGGCCACGCGGATCGTCATCTCGTCGCTGGGAATCGACCTGCCGGTGATCCGCCCGCCATCCACCTCGTCCTACCCGCTCTGCAACGTGGCCGAATACCTCCAGGCGCGCTATCAGCCCGGCGAGCCCGGCGGCGCATTCATCTACGCCCACGCACGGGTCGGGATGTTCCTGCCCCTCCTGACCGAATCGAAGAAGGCGAGCTACGGGCGGTTGCCGGGCGCCCTGGTGCGCGTCTACACGAGCGATTCCAAGGTCTACACCTATCGCGTGGTCGAGGTTCTGCGCCACCAGCTGACTGTGCCGCGGTCGACGACCACCGTCGGGCGGCTCTGGCTCCAGACGTCAGAAGGCCCGGCCGGGACGCGCCCCAAGCTTCTGGTGGTGGCGAGCCAGGTCAGCGTGGAAGCCGCCTCGTACGCCGCATCCCACCCGACGCCGCGCCCGGTGCGCTGCGGCTGACGCTTCCGGCGACCAGCGCGGTCCCCGATCTCGCGATCAGGCCGCCAGGTCGATCGCCACGCCGGCTGCCGTCGTCGTACCGTCGCGATCAACCCGCAGCGCAAGCACCTGCCGGCGGACGACGATCGCCAGCAGGCCGGCTGCCAGGATGATCAGGCCCGCCAGCGCGAAGGCCGCCCGCGCGCCGACCGCCTCGGCCACGATCCCGCCCGCGAGTCCGCCGAGTGGCATGAAGCCCCAGTAGAGCAGCGCGAACACGGAGGTCGTCCGGCCGCGAACGGCCGGCGGGCTCAGCGCCTGGATGAGCGCGAGGCTCGCGGCCGAGTAGATCACGAAGCCGCCGCCGACCAGGGCCATCGACGCGATCGACACCGCGACGAGCGGTGATAGCCCGAAGACCAGCATCCCGAGCGCGGAGATTGCGAGCCCGATGAAGATTGCCCGCCCATGGCCGGCACGGCGCATGACGGTCTCCGCAACGAACCCCGCCATGAGACCCCCGGCCCCGGCGAGGGCGAGCAGCGCGCCCAATCCCTCGCCGCCGATGGCGAGGTCGCGTGCGGCGACCGGCACCATGTAGTTGTACGAGAGCCCGAGCGCACCGGGAACGATGGAGAGCAGCAGGATCACGCCCAGGGTCGGGAAGCGGACGGCATAGGCGCCGGCGTCGATCAGGGGCCGGATCAGCGCCCGCTCCGCCGCGGCCTCGCGGGACACCGCCGGCGTATGGAGTCGCCAGACCGGGATCGCCGGGATCGCCTGGAGCACGCCAGCCACGATCACCGCCCACGGCGCAGGAAACGCTGCCACGAGGAGTCCGCCGATGAGGCCCCCGGCGATGCGGCCGACACTGATGCCCACGAAGTTGAGGGCGACCGCGCTCGATACCGCGCCCGGCGGCACCAGGTCGTTCACGATCGAGATATAGCCCGGCGCCCCAATCGTCATCCCGACCCCCTGCAGGACCGCGAAGAGGAGAATCGCCCAGAGCGGCAGATCGATCGCCAACGCCAGCAGCCCGAAGGCGATCACCACGACGCCTGTGAACACGAACGAGAGGACGACGAGCGGCTTCGCCCCGAAGCGATCCGTCAGCAGGCCGGCGTGGAGCGTGAACAGCATCCCCGGCAGGCCTGCCGCAAAGAACGCCAGTCCCACCGTCGCGGCCGAGTCGGTCAGCACCAGGACCAGCCAGCCGAACCCCGCGTTGAAGACGAACCAGGCAGAGTTGCCGACGAAATTGGCGAGAAAGAAGGTCCGGAACGCGGGATATGCGAGGGCGTTGGACCCGAACCGATCGAGCACCCGCTGCACTCCTCAGGACCAGGCTCGCCGTGGCGGCCTCTGGGGCGCCAGCGTAGACGGCGACCGGCCTCGATGCGAGGGGCGGCGCCGGAACGCTTCGAGCAATCGGGGCTTGCGTCCCAGCGTACCTTGACCATCCAGGCGAGCGGAGGTACCAGATGCCGGTCTACCTCATCGTGGCCAATCAGACCATCGCCAGCCCCACCCTGGCGGAGGCGGTCGCCGAGCGGGTCCGCCGCGGAAACGCCACGTTCCACGTCGTCGTGCCCGCAACGCCCGTCCCCCAGCGGCCTACCTCGGACGAGAGCGCCGCAGCGTCTGCTGCCGCTGAGCGACTCCAGGCGGTGATCCGCCGCCTCCACGATCTCGGGGCAGAGGCCAGCGGCGAGGTGGGGGCGAGCGATCCCGTTGCCGCGGCCACTGACGCGACGCGTGAGCGACACGTGGACGAGATCCTGCTCTCGACCCTGCCGCCTGGCCTCTCGCGCTGGATCGGGATGGACGTGCCCAGCCGCCTGCGCGCAGCGGCCCGCGTGCGCGTGACCGTGGTGACCGCCCCGCGCCAGGTGGGCGGATTCGGAACGTTGCCCACGCCGCCCAATCCCTCGCCGGGCCCGCGCGACGACGTGTGACTCAGCCCACCCGCGGCGGAGGCCGATCCGTGATCATGGCGAGGCACGGAACTTCAAGCCAGGATCGGATCCCGCATGGCCACCACCGCGGACGTCATCGTCGTCGGGGCCGGCGTCCAGGGCGCCAGCCTCGCGTTCCATCTGGCCCTGCGGGGCGCGCGGGTCGTCGTCCTGGAGCGGGGAACCGTGGCCGCGGGCGCGACCGGCCGATCGTCAGGCTTTGTGCGGATGCACTACGACCTCGAGAGCGAAGTCCGGCTCGCCGCGGTCTCGCACCCATACTTCCTCAACTGGCTGGGACACGTGGGTGCCGGCGACTGCGAGTTCGTCCGCACCGGCTTCGTCCAGATCGTCCCCGAAGCGCTGGAGCCCGCGCTGCGGGCGAACGTTGCGATGCAGCAGCGCGTGGGCGTCGACACTCGCCTGATCGCCCCCTCTGACCTCGAGGCACTGATGCCAGGCATCCGGGCCGACGACTTCACAGTGGCCGCGTACGAGCCGGCATCGGGCTACGCCGACCCCTCGGGCACGGCAGGCGGCTTCATAGCAGCAGCGCGGGCCCATGGCGCGCAGTTCGTCGGCGGTTGCTCCGTGCAGTCGGTCACCGTCGAGACCAATCGGGTGACCGGCGTGTCGACGAGCCGGGGCGAGTTCTCCGCGCCCGTCGTCGTCGATGCGGCGGGCGCATGGTCGGCGACGCTCGCGGCAACCGTGGGCGTCGAGGTTCCGCTGGAGCCGTGGCGCCACGAGACCGCGTATTTCGGCCTGCCCGACGGCCGCTCGGCCCGGTTCCCGATCGTGATCGATACGCCCAACGACGTGTACTTCCGGCCGGAGGGGCGGGACCTCATGCTCGTCGGCCTCGAGGTCGCGAGCGAGATCGGCGGCTCCCCCGACCGCCCCGAGCGAGCCATCGGGCAGTCCGTCGTTGAGCTGATGGCGTCGCGCGTCTGTGAGCGTGTGCCGTGGATGGCCGGCGGCACCTACCGCACGGGCCACGACGGCCAGGACGGCATCACCCCCGACGAGCGCCCCGTGCTGGGTCCGGCGGGGCCGGACGGGTTCTTCCTGGCCTGCGGCTTCTCGGGCACGGGCTTCAAGACCGCACCCGGCGTCGGGCTCGCCATGTCGGAATGGATCCTTGACGGGCGCCCCACGACGGTGGACATCACGCCCTATGGGCTGGAGCGCTTCGCCGAGGGCCGCCACCTGGTGGGCGAACACCCGTACGGCACGTTCTGGCGGTGAACGACGCCGCGCGGACTACTCGCGGGGCTGATCGCCGGTGATCGTGACGGGCCGGCCCAGCAGCAGATCGAGGCCCAGCCACGCCCAGCCGACCGCGAAGAAGAGGATCCCGATGAGCACCGACGGCTCGTAACCGCCCGTCGCGCCCTGACCGCCGAGCCCGCCCACGACCGAGAACACGAGCACCGCACCCGATCCGATCGCGACGAGGACGCTCGGCCAGCGCGGGCGGGCGCCGTGCCGGAACCCCTCCACTCCGAACACGATGCCACCGATCATGAGGAGCAGGAACGCCGAGCCGAGGAAGATCGCGGCGTGCAGTAGCGAGCTCAGGAGGAACAGGAGCGCCGCGACTCCCACCGTGAGGTCGCCGATCAGGTCGAACAGCCCCAGCGGCGCACGTGGCCGAAGCTCCAGGCCCACGACGCCGAGCGCGATCAGCACGACCGACAGGGCGACGGTGAACGACGAAGCCTCGGAGAGCGAGCAGCCCGCCGGACCGCAGGTCGCGGTCAGCGAGAGCGTGAAGTCGAGCAGCGAGATCGGCCACAGGATCCCGCCCAGGAGTCCTGCGAGCCCGAGCGCGCGGACCCGCGACCCGGGCGGCGGGTAGAAGCCGGCCCGTGGCTCGTCCGACGGCTCCCGGCCGCGCGAGCCGCGAATGCCGCCGAACCGGTTCAGACGGGCGCCGCCGTGGGCGTTTCGAACGCCGTGTGCGATGGCGCCAGGTCGGGGTCGATCGCCATGCGGCGGACGAAGGCCTCGTCCACCTCCACGCCGAGGCCAGGCCCGGCGGGGATGTCGAACCAGCCGTCGGCGCCCATCGTGAGCGGTGTCGCGAGCAGATCGGTCCGGAACGGGTTCTCCGTCTGGTCGAACTCGAGCAGGGGCCCGAAGGCCGCCGGCGAGCGGGTCGGGTCGGGGACGACGGCGAGCACCTGCAACGTGGCCGCCACCATGAGCGCGCCGCCCCACATGTGGGGGACGTACTCCACTCCGTAGAGCCGGGCAAGATCGGCCATGAAGTGGGATTCCCCGATGCCGCCGCACATCGCGACATCGGGCTGGACGATGTCGAACGAGCGCTTGAGCAGGTACTGGCGCAACTCGCCCCGCTGGGTGATTCCCTCGCCGCCGGCGAGCGGCAGGTCCAGCGCCTCGCGCATCCGGTCGTAGCCCGCATAGTCGCGCTGCGGGATCGGCTCCTCCCACCAGCGGAAGCCCAGGCGCGCGAGGCCGCGACCCATCTCGAGCGCGCGGGGCAGCGTGTAGGCGGCGTTGCCGTCGGCCATCAGGTCGAGGCCGGCGTAGTCGACCCGCAGGCGCTCGATCAGCGCCAGCTCGTGGCGGATCGGGTAGCGACCGAGGCGCATCTTGATCGCGGTGAACCCCGCGCCCGTCAGCTCGGCGAACTCGTCGGGCCAGGAGTCCTTCGGGTCGACGCCGTCCCAGTAGCCGCCGCTCGAGGCGTACGCCCGCACGCGCCGCCGCAGCGCACCGCCGTAGAACGTGTACGCGGGAACACCGAGCAGCTTGCCGCGCAGGTCGTCGAGCGCGATCGAGGTGACGCTGATCGCGAACTCGTTCGCCGTGGCATTGGTGGCGAGTGCGTGGATCTCACGCTCTCGAAGCGGGTCCCGCCCGATCAGCATCTCGCCCAGCTCGCGCATGACGGTGGGCAGCCCGGCCTGGACGTACGTCTCGCCCCAGCCGACGGCGCCGCTGCTGTCGCTGATCTTGACCAGGAGCGATTCGCGCTGGCGATAGTTCGCGATCGACGGACCGCGCCCGCGCGCCATCTGGCGCACCAGCACGAAGGTCTCGACGCGGTCGATGGTCATGGCCCGGGGACCCCTCCTCGCGCGCGCCCGTGCGTCCGGGGCGGCGCGCTCATGCTACGCGACGGCCGGGGCGGCACGCGGCACAGCGGCACGGCGGCGGCGTCTGACGGCTCCGTCGCCCGCGGCCGTGCGATCCCATCGTGACGTTCGCGCCTTCGGCATCGACACGGGACCCGACCGGCGCGGCGGGGCGCGCCTTCGGGGGCCATCCTGCGATGCCATCGCACCAGGCATGCGCACGGACGGATGCCGACCGGCCGACGAAGCCCGTGACCCCTGCGATGGACCTCGCCTGCCGATGGCATCGCAACCGAAGCGGCCATGCGCCCTCGCCACTCGCTGCCGCGGGCCGCCCGAGAGCCGTGATGGCCGGACGGCGGCCGTCGTGGCTGGCACCATGCGCTCGGCGGCTTCCGGCCGCGCCACCGCCGCGACGCGCTCCGCGCTGCCACCCATCCGCTGGAGGACCCGGTCCTTGACCCCTACCGCGCTCGTCTACGACCCGATGTTCCATCTTGGCTGGTCCTACGACGTCGAGGAGGCCATCCTCGCCGAGCAAGGCGTTCGGCTCGTCGTCCCGGAGTCGCGCGACGAGGCGCTCGCCGCGCTGCCGGAGGCGGACGTGGTGATCGTGGACGCGGGCCCGTTCGGGTACGAGCAGATGGTCCACCTCAAGCCCGGGGTCGCGGGTCTCGTCTGCTACTCCGTTGGCATGAACCAGGTCATCCTTGCGGACGCCGCCGAACGAGGGATCCCGGTGCGCAACCTGCCGAATTACGCCACCGAGGCCGTCTCCGACCACACGATCACCATGCTGGTCGCGGCCAACCGGCACGTGCGCGAGTTCGACCGCCTCTCGCGGGGGCCGGACTGGAACGCCCGGCGGCTCTGGAAGACGCTGGGCATCCGCTCGTTCGGGGGCCAGACGCTCGGGATCATCGGCGCGGGCCGGATCGGCAAGCGGGTCGCAGCGAAGGCGCGGGGCCTGGGCTACCGCACAATCGCCAACGATCCGTTCATCGAGACCACGGGCGACCCGGACCTGCCCCTGGTTTCGCTGCCGGAGCTGCTCTCGACCGCCGATGCCGTGGCGGTCTGTTGCAACCTCAACGAGACGAGCGCGAAGCTGCTCAACGCCGAGACCTTCGCCCTGATGAAGCCAGGACTGATCCTGGCCAACTGTGCGCGCGGCGGCATCATCGACGAGCATGCGTTGGCCGAGGCGATGCGCTCGGGAGTCGTCGCCAGCGCCGGCCTCGACGTCCGGGCGAAGGAGCCGCCGGATCCGAACGACGATCCGCTCTCGCACTTCCCGAGCCTCATCCAGACGCCGCACGTGGCCTGGATCTCCGAGGAGGCGTTCGACAACTACCACCGCGAGTGCGCTGAGGTGACACTCGACCTGCTTCGGACCGCCGGACGGATCGGGATCCTGCCTCAGGGCACCCGGTAGCGCTCCACCGCGTCGGCGTCGGGCTCCGCGCCGATCCCCGGCGCCGTCGGCACGTCAAGGTGCCCATCGACCAGCCGGATCGGGTCCGCGAACAGCTCCCGCGCGAGCGGTCCCTGCGACGTGTTGAACTCGAGGTACGCGGCGTGCGGCAGCCACGCGTCGAAGTGGAGCGACGTGGCCGTCAGGAGGTCCGTCAACCAGGCGTGCGGCACGACCTGGATCTCGCGCGCGGCCGCCATCGATGCGATCTGCCTGGCGACGGACAGCCCGCCGCAGCGCGACAGGTCGGGCTGGACGTAGCCGATGCCGGTGTCGAGCAGGCGCTCGAACCCCCAGACGGTGGCCTCCTGCTCGCCGGCGGCGATCGGGATCGGCGACTCGCGGCAGAGTGTGGTGTAGCCGCCGTAGTCCTCTGGATGGAGGCAGTCCTCGAGCCAGGTGATCCGGTACGGCTCGAGGCGCCGCGCAAGCTCGATCGTGGAGCGGACCGTGATCCCGGGCTTCATCCAGCCCGCGTCCACCATCAACTCCGCGTCGGGCCCGGCCGCGTCGCGCGCGGCCGCGACCAGTTCGACGTCCCGCCCGAGATCGTCACGGAAGATGCCCCAGCCGAACTTGATCGCCGTGAAGCCCTGGGCGAGATAGCCGCGCACAGCGGACTCCATCTGCACGGGCGTGTCGCGGAAGAGCGTGGAGGCGTAGGCACGCACCCGCTCCCGCCGGCGTCCGCCCAGCAGGAGCGACAGCGGCTGGCCGGTCGCCCTGCCGACGAGGTCGAAGCAGGCATTGACGATGCCGGACATCACCTGGATCGCGACGCCGCGGCGCCCGTAGTAGATGGACGCCAGGTACATGTCGTCCCACAGCGCGTCGACCTCGAACGGGTCTCGCCCGAGGACCACGTGCCGCAGGCCGCTGAATGCGAACTGGGCCGGCGCGTCCATGACCGCCCGGGCGATCGACGGCTGCGTCTCGACGTCCGCCCACCCGACGATGCCGTCGTCGGTCTCGAGGCGCACGAGGCAGACGTTCTCCACCCCGAACGACTCGCCGCCGTCCGAGCGGGCACCGTAGGCCTGCTCCTGGCGCAGGTGGATGACCTCGGCGCGAGCGATCTTCATCGTCGCCGTGACCGGGTCGTCCGTCAGCCTTCGACGATCGAGGGCGGCAGCACGAACGCGGCGTCCGGCGCCCAGCTCAGGACGACGCGATCGCCGACGACCAGGTCGGGGGCCAGCGTGTCATTCGCTTCCTGCGCCGCGATGAGGCCCAACGCGGTCTCGATGCGGTACGTCGTGAGCGAGCCCACGTAGTCGACCGCCGTCACGACGCCGCCGACCCGGCTGGCCCCGGGCGCACCGGTGTCCGCTCCGGCCGCTTGCGCCTCCGTGACCCGGATCCGCTCCGGCCGGATCGCCACCCGGATGGTCGATGCGGGCGCGGCCACGGCGCCTTCCAGCGCAACCGCGACGTGCTCACCATCTGCGAGGCGCATCACCGCCCGCCCGCCCGACACCTCGTCCACGCGCAGGTCGAACGCGTTGAGCGAGCCCACGAAGTCGGCCACGAACGCGTCGGCGGGGCGCCCGTAGATCTCGCGCGGCGTGCCCACCTGGAGCAGCCGGCCCTGGTTCATGATGCCGATCCGGTCCGACATCAGGAGGGCCTCCTCCTGATCGTGGGTGACGTACACGAACGTCGTCCCGAGCTGGTGCTGGATCGACTTGAGCTCGATCTGCATCTGCTTGCGCAGCTTCACATCGAGCGCCGACAGCGGCTCGTCCAGCAGCAGCACGGCCGGCCGGTTGACCAACGCGCGGGCCAGGGCCACCCGCTGCTGCTGGCCGCCGGAGAGCTGCCGCGCCCCGCGCCCCTCCAGCCCGTCCACCCGCACCACCCGCAGCATCTCCTGGACGCGCCGGCTGAGTTCGGGATCGCGCACTTTCTTGAGCCGCAGGCCGTACGCGACGTTCCCGAACACCGTCATGTGCGGGAACAGCTCGTAATGCTGGAACACCATGTTGACCGGGCGCTTGTTGGGCGGGGCGGAGGTGACGTCCGATCCGCGCAGCAGGATGCACCCGGAATCGGCCTCCTCGAAGCCCGCGAGCATCCGCAGCGACGTCGTCTTGCCGCAGCCGGACGGCCCCAGGAGCGAGAAGAACTCCCCTTCGCGGATCTCGAGGTTGAGGTCCTTCACAGCCTGGAACCGGCCGAAGAACTTGTTGACGCCCTCGAACTGGATCGCGGTCGCGCTGCTCGACGTCGTCATGCCGGGGTCATCTCCGCGCGGTGGTCGTGCGGGCGGCCAGGACCGCCAGCAGCGTGGTTGCGACCAGCAGGATCGTGGCAAGGGCGTTGAGGCCGGGGTCGATGACGCGCCGGATGCGCGAGTAGATCACCAGGGGCAGCGTGCCGTCGCTGCCGGTGTTGAAGAACGCGATGATGAACTCGTCGATCGAGACCGCGGCCGCCAGCAGCGCGGCGCCGAGCACCGCGGGCAGCACCAGCGGGAAGGTGATCGTCCAGAACGCCCGGGCGCGGCTGGCGCCGAGGTCGCGGGCCGCCTCCAGCAGCGAGAAGCGGAACCGCTCCAGCGCGGCCGTCATGGTCAGCAGCACGAACGGCAGCGCAAGCAGGACGTGGCCGGCGATCGCCATCGGCAGGCGCGGCGGCTTGATGCCCAGCCGGTTGAAATAGATCGCGATGCCGATCCCCAGCAGCAGGGCCGGGGTGGCGATCGGAATGAGCACGACCGTCTGGACCGCGCCCTTCCAACGTGGCGGCAGGCCCTGGATCCCGAGTGCTGCGAGAATGCCGATCGCGCCGCCGGCGATGCCCGTGATGAACGCCGCGATCGCCGAGCGGCCCAGCGCGGCCACGACCTCACGGTCGTCGAGCACCTTGTCGTACCAGCGCAGCGAGAAGCCGGGAATCGGGAACGAGAGGCTGGCGGTCGCGTTGAACGAGAAGAGCACGACGACGAACAGCGGGGCGAAGAGGAAGAGGATCAGCAGCACGAGGAAGGCGCGCGGTCCCACGTTCCGGACGCGCGGCCGACGGCGCGGCCGAGCGGCGCTCGCGACGTTCGCGGACGCGGCGGCCGCGGTCATCGGATGACCCGCCGCGCCACCAGCGCGACACCCGCCACGATGAGGACGACGAGGGCGATGAGCGTCGTCGCCATTGCGGCGGCCAGCGGCCAGTTGGACGTCTGGCCGATCTGGAACTGGATCTGGTTGCCGATGAACGGGCTCTCCACGCCGCCCAGGAGCGCCGGGATCGCGAAGTCGCCCGCTGCCGCGATGAAGCAGAACGCGAACGCGACGAGGACGCCGGGCAGCACCAGTGGCAGGATCACCCGTCGGGTGACCTGGAGCCGGCTGGAGCCGAGATCTCGCGCCGCCTCGATGACACCCGGGGACACGTTCTGCATGGCCGCATAGATCGGCAGGACCGCCAGCGGCACGAGGAAGTTGACCATCGATACGACCACCGCGAAGGGGCCGTTGAGGATCTCGCGGATGGGCTCCTCGATGACGCCGAGGGTCATGAGCGTGCCGTTGATCACACCCTCCACGCCCAGGATGGTGCGCCACGCGTAGATCCGGACGAGATAGCCCCCGAAGAGGGCGACCAGGATCAGGAAGTACAGGCTCCGGCTGCGGCCGGGGAACACGAACGTGATGATGTACGTGAACGGGTACGCGATCGCAATCGCGAGCACCGCGGAGAGGAGCGACAGCAGCACCGTCCGCGAGAAGAGGACCCGGAACGTCTCGCTGGTCACGACGTTCGCGTAGTTGTTGAACGACAGCGGCTCGACGAACTGGAAGTTGCGGAACGTCAGGAAGCTGATGTAGACGAGGACCAGGAGCGGGCCGACGTAGAACAACGCGAAGTAGGCGAGCGCGGGCGTCAGCTGCGCGATCGAAACCAGCAGCCGCCCGCGCTCGGCGCGGACGCCAGCGGTCAGCGGGCGGCCGGAACCCCCGGCCATCGCCCGTGACTCAGCCGTCAAGCGATCCCCCGGATTTCTCGTGCGTCCGGTCGCGCACCCGTGCGACCCCGCGCGTCAGGCCGTGATCTTGCCCCAGGCGTCCGCCCACTCGGCCCGCGTCGCGATGTTCGGGTCGTCAGTGGTTTCGGGCGCAAGGTAGTCGTCGAAGACGCCGTCCTGGGGCGACTCGACGTTGGCGTAGTCGTAGATGTTGCTCTCCTTCGGGATGAGCGCCACCGACTTCTTGTTGACGGCACCGGAGACCAGGGCGATCGCCACGTCGGCGTTGATCTGGGGCGAGATGATCGCGTCCGTGTAGGCGTAGGCCGCGTCGACGTCCTCGACGTTCTTCGGGATGCAGAACGAGTCCGACCAGCCGCCCTTGCCCTCCTTGAGGAAGCCGAAGTCCAGCGTGCCGCCCTTCTCCTTGGCGAAGTTGAGCATCGCCTCCCAGCCCAGGAGCGAGAGGTCCACCTCGCCGCGGACCAGGAGGTCCGTGGCGTCGGCGTAGGTCGCCGCAAAGGAGACCACCTGCTTGTCCACGAAATCGGCGGCGCGCTCGGCGACCTTGGCGAGTTCGTCCTTGGTCAGGAACGGGGCGTTGTTGTAGCCCAACATCCTGGCCGTGAGGAAGAAGATCCAGGCCGGGTCGTTCGACATCGTGAGCCGCTTGGCCCACTTGGGGTCGTAGAGGTCGGCGATCGACTTGGGGACCTCGCCCGCCGCCACCTTGGCCGGGTTGTAGACGACCGGTCCGTCGCCCCAGGCGATCGGCGCGCCCCACGGCTTGCCATCGGGGTTGAGGAACTTGGAGTTCTTGAGTCCGTCGAACATGTCGGCCCAGTTCGTCAGCCGGCTCGTGTCGAGCGGCTGGATGAGGCCGGCCGTCGCGTAGCGGTTCACGTACGGGTTGAACGAGATCGCGATGTCGAACTGCTGGCCGGCGGTCAGCGCGGCGAAGATCTCGTCGCCGGTGCCGATGTACTTGGAGTTGAGTGTGATGCCACGCTCGTCGCGCCAGGCCTTGGCCGACGCGATGTTGGCGGCGTCCTCACCGTCGAGGCCGATGAACTCGATCACCTTGCCGCTGATGTCGGCGCTGGGCGCCGCGGTGGGCGCGGCCGATGGCGCGGCGGTCGGCGCCGCGGTC
>VGPE01000011.1 GCA_016875645.1 Chloroflexota bacterium | reverse complement strand
TTCCGCGACGAGCTGTTCGTGCCGTTCACGGTGGTCGCGCCGATCGACTCGCTCGACGAGGGGCTCACACTCGCGAACGACAGCATCTACGGCCTGACGGCAGGGTTCTACAGCGAGGACCCCGCAGAGGTCGCGCGGTTCCTCGCGGGCATCGAGGCCGGTGTCGTCTACGTCAACCGCCGCGCGGGCTCCACGACCGGTGCGTGGCCCGGCATCCAGCCCTTCGGGGGCTGGAAAGGTTCCGGCACCACCGGCAGGAACGCCGGCGGGTTCCACTACCTCCAGCAGTATCTGCGGGAGCAGAGCCAGACGATCGTCGGCTAGTGCCGGAAGGAGTCCCGGAGGGGTCGGGCCAATGTCCATGACCCGTCCGACCCCCTCCGGCGCGGGACGATGGTGCCGTTGCAGGGCGGCACCTGGGTGGGGTCCGGTTGGTTCCGGTGGGGGACCGGGCTGGTAGGTTGGCCGTGCTCGACACGCAGGTGTACTCGAACACAGGTGGTCAGGCGTCCACCGCCAGTTTCGGCGGCCAGGTGACCAAGCTCTCGGCCTACGGAGCCGCCCAGCACGGGCGACCGGAGCGGCGCAAGGAGCTGGGCCGGATCCTGATGGCCCACGGGGAGGTGTACATCTCGCAGACGACGCCGGCCCACATCAACCATTTCTACCGGGCGGTGATGGAGGCCAACACGTACCCGGGCCCGGCGGTGGTGGTCGTGTACACGCCCTGCATGCCCGAGCACGGGATCCCGGACGACGCGTCCACCCGCCAGGCCAAGCTCGCAGTCGACTCGCGGGCATTCCCGCTCTTCACGTACGACCCTCGCCGCGGCGCAACCACCGCCGAACGTCTCTCCCTGCAGGGCAACCCGGCCCTGCGCGACGACTGGTGGAAGCTGCCTTCGGGCGAGGCCGTGGATTTCCTCACCTTCGCCCGGACCGAGGGCCGTTTCGCACCGCACTTCGCGGCCGACGGCAACCCGACCCCGGAGATGCTCGCGACTCAGGCCGACCGCCTGGCCAACTGGCGGACGTTGCAGGAGCTCGCCCGGTTGCGCTGAGGTGCCGACCGGGCCCGGAGCTCGGCCGAGCGCCCCGAAAGGAGGCCTCGCAATGCGCGTCCTGCTGGCAGTGGACGGCTCGCCAGGTGCGGGCGTCGCCACCGATCTCGCGGCGTCGATCGACTGGCCGCACGGCACCCAGCTGCGGGTCATGAGTGCGCTTGCGGACCAGGCGCAGGTCTTCGCGTCGGCGTGGGCGCCCGCCGCGCCGGCCGAACTCCAGCGCCTCGAGGACGACCTCATCGCCGCCCAGGAGTCCCAGGTCGCGGCCGCGGTCAACGCCGTGAGCCGGCCCGGTGTCACCGTGGAGGGCAGGGTCGTCCGGGGCCGTGCCGCCACGGCCATCGTGGACGAGGCGGCCGAGTTCGTCGCCGACCTCGTCATGCTCGGAAGTCGCGGCCATGGCGCGTTCGAGAACGCCCTGCTGGGCTCGGTGTCCGCGGAGGTCGTGGACCACGCGCCATGCCCGGTGCTGGTCGCGCGGCGCCCCTACGTCCGCCGCGTGATGCTCGCCGATGACGGGTCGCCGGACGCCGCCCGGGCACGGGGTCTCGTCCGCGACTGGCCGATCCTGCGGACCCGGCCCGCATGCGTGGTTTCGGTGGCCACAGTGCCGGTGCCGTGGGAACCCGCCGTCGCGCCGCTGGCCGGTTCGTTCGCGGCGGACAGCTACGCGATCGCCCTCGCAGAGAGCCGCCGGGCGCACGCCGAAGTCGCGCATCGCGCGCACGACGAACTGGCCGTTGAAGGACGACCCGTCGAGTACTCGGTCCGGGTCGGCAGCCCCGCCGGCGAATTGGTGGCTGCGACCGTCGAGTGGGGCGCAGACCTCATCGTGATCGGCAGCCACGGCCGAACGGGTCTGCGGCGCGTCCTGCTGGGCAGCGTGGCTCGCAGCGTTCTGCTCCATGCGCCCTGCTCGGTGCTCGTGGTGCGCCAACAGGCGGTCGAGCACGCCAGCGCGGAAGCTGCGTCGGCAGGAGATCTCGTGCCGATCTGATTCCCTGACTTCGAACCCCGGGGCAGCCGCGACCCCTTCCGCTGCCTCGCTTAACTCGCCGGACAATAGAGAACGCCCATTCGTCTTGGCAAGCGCGTGATCAAGCCCTGCTCTTGATCGGAGCGTATCCCGGCGCTACCATCGCTGAGCGAGCGTTCGTGTTGGGAGTGCCGATGCCGCGAGTCAGCGCCGCCCACGAACAGGAAATCCGGGCCCGGATCGTGGTCGCCAGCCTGCGCGTCTTCGCCGAGCTCGGCTACCGCCGCGCCACGATGCAGGACGTGGTGCGGGCCAGCGGGCTATCCGTCGGGGCGATCTACACGTACTTCAAGAGCAAGGACGAGTTGTTCCTGGCCGGCTGCAACCTGACCACCGACGCCTCGTTGGGCGAACTCGCCGGGCGCCTGGCGGCCGGCGGCACGACCGCCGAGAAGCTGGCCATCGGCGTCGGCTACTTCCTGGACTCGATCGACGCCGTCGGGGACCTGCCCGGCATGGGCGCCTTCGTCGTCCAGGCCTGGACCGAGGCGGGCACGGAGCCGGCGGTGCGCGAGACCCTGGTCCGCCGCCGAGAGCAGCTGGTGACGGTGGGCCAGATGCTGTTGCGCGAGGGGATGGCGCGCGGGGAGATCCCGGCCTGGATCGACGCCGAGGCTGTCGCCACCGCCTACATGGCGATGCTGGACGGACTGATCCTGATGCGCGTCGAAGAGGGGGCCGGGTACCGCCGCGCGGATGCCGAGCGGCGGGCGCTGGCCATCCTGGAACTCGTGCTGGCAGCGGCCGCGGTGGTCGAGCCACCGCTGGTCAAGGCCGCGCCACCGCGCCCGCCGTCACTTGGCCTGGGCGCTGGCTGAATGCCCCGATCCGGGCGGTTCGACCCTCGGACCCGCGCCGGCGGCGACATTCGCATCGCATTCGACAAGGTCGCCCCGATCGCCGGGTTCGGGCACCCGTCGGCACCCCTCGTCACGGAAGCGGGGCAGCCACGGATGCGAGTTTCGAAACGGATGCGAAATCGGGCGGCAGATCGGTCCCGGTCGGGCTCACCCGTGCCCCGCCGGCGCGCGTGCCTCCCGCGAACCTCGCCGACCTGGCGTCAGCTGTCGAATTGGATGCGGAACCTGACCGTCCGCGGGCGCCGCAGGCCTGGAGGGGAGCGCCGGCGGCCGGTCAGCCCTCGAGGGTCGCCTCCACCGACAGCGCGACGTTGCCCTTGAGCGCCCGCGAGATCGGGCAGTCGTCCTTGGCGCTCTCGGCGAGCTCCCGGAACCGGTCCGCATCGAGGCCCGGGACCCGGCCGCGGACCGCGAGTGCGCTCGAGACCACCGTCCACTTGTCGACCTTGTCGAAGGTCACGGTGGCGCTGACGTCGAGCTGCTCGGGCGGTGTCCCGTTGCGGCCCAGGCTGCCCGAGAGAGCCATCGAGAAGCAGGCGGCGTGGGCCGCCGCGACGAGCTCCTCGGGGCTCGTCCTGCCCTCCGACGCCTCGGTTCGTGCGCGCCACGTGACTGGCAGCGAGGTGAACGCGCCGCTCGTGGAGGCGCTGACCACGCCGTTGCCCTCGGCCAGGCTGCCGTTCCAGGTCGCGTCGGCGCGTCGAATCTGGGCCATCGGATCTCCTTGAAGCGGAGCCCCTATTGTCCCACAGCGGCCGGTGCCGGTCTCGCCGGGCGAAGCCGGGTTCGCACCGCACCCGCCAGCCCCCGCCGCGAGCGCGGCCGCTCGAACTCGACAATCCGCAGATCCGCGAACGCCCGGTGGGCATCGAGCGCGGCCGCAAACGCGTCGAGAAACCCGCCGGCTGACGCGCCCAGCGGATCGAAGCCGGGCTCCCACCACACGTTCAGCACGCGCAGCACACCCGCCTTCCGATCGATTCGCGGCTCGATCCGGCCGACGAACCGGTCCCCGAAGAGAATCGGCAGAACGTAGTAGCCCCAGCGACGCTTCGCCTCCGGGACGTAGACCTCCCACAGGTAGTCGAACTCGAACAGCGAGCGCAGGAACTCGCGGTCCCACACCAGCGGATCCAGCGGCGCGATGAACGCGACGCCCGCCTCGTCGAACGGGCGTCGCGCTGCCTCCAGCAGCTCCACCTCCGAGGCCAGCACGAAGCGCTCGCCGCGGACGCCTTCGACGGAGACAGGCACCAGGTCGCCGGCCTCGACCAGGTCGGCGAGCAGGTCGCCGCGGAGCGGACCCGTCCAGTCGTCCTTCCGTACGTCCGGCGCCGTCCCAAGCCACAGCTCGGCCGATCCCGAGCGGCCGAGCAGCCCGTGGGCGCGGTAGCGCGACAGGAGCCGGTGCCGGCGCTGGTCCCGTTCATCGGGCCGGTGCGCGAGCAGTTCGGGCGGGAACAGTCGCTCGGGCAGGTCGTAGTAGCGCCGGTTGCCCTGGCGGCAGGCGAGCCCGAGCATCCCCGACGCGGCCAGCGCCTCCAGGATCGCGCGGGGGCCGTTGGTGGGTCGCCACCACCAGTCGATCGCCTCGCGTGATCCGAAGTCGAGCGCGCTCTGGGGACCCTCGTCGCGGATTCGGGCGAGGACCTCGTCGACCAGCTCGGGATGGCGTGAGAACACCCCGGCCTCGTGCTTGACGCGGTTGCGGTCCCACGTGATGCGGTACCAGGGCAGCTCCTCGACCGGCAGCAGGCTCAGGCCCTTGTTGTACGCCTCGAACAGCCGGCGCTCGTCGTAGAGCAGCCCGTCCGTCCACTCCCGGCGGTAGCCGGCGACCCGGGCAAGCAGTACCAGGTCGTGGTTGCGGCCGGCGATCTCGAGGGGATCGAACTGGATCGAGCCGAGGCGGTCGAAGACCGCGAGGACGCTCGCCGGCGCTGCCGGCAGGGACCGGGGCGGATCGAGCAGGTGACGGCGGACGAGGAACCGGCGGGCGGCCTCGCGATCGATCCGGAGCGCGGCCGGCGAAGGAGAAGTGGTCACCCGGGCATGGTACGGACGGCCCTGTGCGCCCCATCGCGAACTGCAGTACATTGCCACCGCCGAACAGTGTGGGCGATACGAACATTTCGGATTACTCGGAACACCCGGCCGCGAGCGATCGGATCGAGCAGGTGCTCGGCGTGTTCGAGCGCTTCATGAACGGGATGATGTCGAGCCATGCCCCGGAGTTCGCCGACATCGGGGTGACCATGGCCCAGGCCAAGGTCCTCTACGTCCTGGCCGCGGCCGAGGCGCTCCGGATGTCGGAGCTCGCGATGCGGCTCGGCGTCTCCACGAGCACCGCCAGCGGCGCCGTGGATCGTCTCGTCGATCTCGGGCTGATCGAGCGCCGCGCGGACCCGTCCGACCGGCGCCAGGTGTTCGTGGCCGTCACGCCCGCCGGGGCGGATGTCCTCGAACGCATGCGTGAACTCAACACCCGCCAGATGCGGGACCTGCTCGTCCGGCTCACGCCGGACGGGTTGGCCGCGGTCGAACGCGCCATCACAGTCCTGAGCCAGGCCGCCGGCGTCGACGCGTCGCGTGCGGACCAGACGCCGGAAGGGGAACCCACGTGAGTCGTCTCAGTGAACTCGCCGTCGCCAAGCGCAGCGTCGTCATGCTGTTCGCGGCGGCCATCTTCATCTTCGGTGTGACGGCGTGGGGCGATCTCAAGCAGGAGTTGCTGCCCGACATCGACTTCCCGGTCGTGACGGTCGTGGCGCCGTACCCGGGATCCGGCACGAGCGACGTCGCGGAGCAGGTGGCCAAGCCGATCGAGCGCGCGATCGCCGGCATCCCGCGCCTGGAGCGCCTCCAGTCCACGTCCGCCAACTCGGTCGCACTCGTCGTCGCCCAGTTCGAGTTCGGGACGGACGTCAAGGAGACGCTCGCCACCATCGAAGCCAACCTGGCCAGCGCCGGCCTGCCCGCGACGGTCGAGACCACGGTCCAGGCCCTCAACATCAACCAGGCCCCGGTCATCACCGCGTCCATCGCGGCGACGTCCGCGGACGGACTGGACCGGGCCGGGGAGATCGCGCGGACCGAGATCGTGCCCGAGATCCAGGCGCTCGACGGGGTCGCGCGCGCGGACCTGACCGGCGGCACCGAGGACCAGCTGGTTATCACGCTGGACCCCGCGAAGCTCGCCGGGGCGGGCGTGTCCACCCAGCAGGTCGTGGGCGTGCTCCAGGCGAACAACCTGACCTTCCCGTCCGGCCAGCTGCCCTCCGGTTCCACGCGCATCCCGGTCTCGACCATCGGCCGGATCGGCTCCGCCGAGCAGGTATCGGCAATGGTCGTTGGCGCGATCCCGCCGACCGCGCAGGGCGGTCAGCCCACGCCGGTCACCATCGGCGATCTCGGCACCGTCGAGGCCGTCCAGGCCAGCACGACCGGCTTCGCCCGGACCAACGGCAACCCGTCGCTCTCCCTGTCGGTCACCAAGACCAGTGCCGGGAACACGGTGATCGTGGCCGACGAGGTCACCGCGAAGCTCAACGAGATCGCGGCCCGGCATCCGGGCGAGATCACGGTCACGGTCGTCTCGGACCTGTCCACGTTCATCGAGGAATCGCGCGACGGTCTGCTCAAGGAGGGCGGCCTCGGTGCGCTCTTCGCCGTGATCACGATCCTGCTCTTCCTGACCAGCATCCGGTCCACGCTGGTGGCCGCGATCAGCATTCCGCTGTCCGTGCTGGCAGCGCTGGTGCTGATGCAGCTGTTCGGCGTGACGATGAACGTCATGACGCTGGGCGGCCTCGCCGTCGCCGTCGGCCGGGTCGTGGACGACGCGATCGTGGTCCTCGAGAACATCTACCGCCACCGTGCCCTGGGCGAGGACCGGATGACGGCCATCACCCGCGGCCCGCGCGAGGTGGCCGCCGCGATCACCTCGAGCACGCTCACGACCGTCCTCGTCTTCCTGCCGATCGGCTTCGTCGGCGGCCTCGTCAGCCAGATCTTCCTGCCGTTCGCCCTGACCGTGACGTTCGCGCTGCTGGCCTCGCTGATCTGCGCGCTCACGGTCGTGCCGGTGCTCGCGTACTTCCTGGTCGACCGCGTCAAGCCGGCGGTGGACGAGACCGGCGAGCCGAGGAACTCGTTCTGGGTCCGCGTCTACACCCCGACCATCAGGGCGGTCCTGCGCAGCAAGGCGACCCGCCTGGCCGTGGTGGGCATCGCTGCCGTCCTGTTCATTGCCGCCACCTCGCTGGCACCCCTGCTGCCCACCCAGTTCATCAATGCCGGCTCCGAGAAGATCCTGCAGGTGACGATCGCGCCACCCGGCGGCACCTTTTCCGAGGCCGTACTCGATCGCGCCGCCCAGGCGGAGCAGATCCTGCTCGCGGATCCGAACGTGGAACTGGTCCAGACCAGCGTCGCGGGCGAGTCCGACATCAGCTTCCAGACGATCATCGCCGCCCAGAGCGGCCGGCCCGCGAACAGCGCCACGATCGTGGTCCGCCTCGATCCCTCGGTGGACCTGGCCGCCCAGTCGCAGAAGCTGGCCGCCGATCTCGCGCCCGTCGAGGGCGACGGGTACTCGGTGGAGGTGTCTCAGGCGGCCAGCTTCACATCCAACGCGATCTCGGTCGTCGTGAGCGCGGAGGACCCGGCCCTGGTCGAGTCCACGACCGCGGCGGTCCTCGCCAGCATGAGCCAGAACCCGGACCTCACCAACGTCAAGACGGACCTGGTCAAGGCAACGCCGGAGGTCCAGGTCACCGTCGATTCGAACAAGGCCATCGCCGTGGGCTCCACGGCGGCCCAGGTCGCGGGCGAAGTCCGCTCGGCGCTCACCGGCCAGACCATAACCACGGTCGTCCTCGCCGACGGCCAGCCGGCCGACCTGGTCGTCCAGCTCGATCCCGAGCAGGTCCAGTCCGTGGACGACCTGCGGGCCCTGCCGGTGGGGACCGTCGCGAAGGTGCCACTGGGCACGATCGCGACCGTGGAGGAGGTGAACGTCCAGGGCAGCATCACCCGGATCGACCAGGCGCCCTCGGCCACCATCAGCGGCCAGGTCGCCGGGGACGACACGGGTCGCGTGTCGCGCGAGGTCCAGCAGGCCATCGATGCGCTCGAGGCGAACGGCACCATCCCGCCGGGCGTGGACGTCCGGCTCGCCGGCGTGACCGAGCAGCAGAGCGAGGCCTTCGGCGGCCTGTTCGCCTCGATGGGCGTGGCGATCCTGTTGGTCTACGTGATGCTGGTGCTGACCTTCAACTCGCTGGTCACGCCGTTCATCATCCTGTTCAGCCTGCCGCTGGCGCTGATCGGCGCCTTTTCGGCCCTCCTCATCACGGATCGCCCCATCGGCGTCAGCGCCCTGATCGGGTTCCTGATGCTGATCGGCATCGTGGTCACCAACGCGATCGTGCTGCTCGACCTCGTCGAGCGGCTGCGGCGCGAGGGCCACTCCACGCATGACGCGCTGATCGAGGGTGGCCGCACCCGCGTCCGGCCCATCCTGATGACGGCCCTCGCGACGATCCTGGCCCTGATCCCGCTCGCGGCGGGCTTCAACCAGGGGTCGATCATCGCCGCCGAACTGGGGACCGTCGTGATCGGCGGCCTGTTCAGTTCCACCTTCCTCACCCTGATCGTGGTGCCGGTGGTCTACTCGCTCGTGGACGACTTCCGGTCATGGGTGAGCGGCCGGCTCACCCGGCGCCGTCCGGAGCCGGTGGCGGTGGCGGCGTCGCCCGCGGGAGGCTGAGCGGCTTCCGGCTGCAAGGCCGCTGCAAGTCGGGCCGGCACCGCGATTGCCGGCCCGACAGCCCTCGATTCGGATGATGCGGATCCGCGCCGGTGTGGTTCGATTTCATCCGGTTCTCGATTCACTGCCCGGCCGAACGGATGAGCGGAGGTGCCTGACATGCCCCAGATCAGCCTTCCCGACATCGAGCTCTCCGAGATCGGCGAGCGAATCCAGGAGGCGGCCGAGGACGCACGCGTGCCCGACGAGGTCCGCGAGCGCCTCGAGAACGCGGCCGAGTTGCTGGCCGACGTCGGCGAGCGGATCACCGCGGCCCGCGGCCGGCTCGGGTCCGAGGTCGGCGAGCGCCTGTCCGAGGTCCGCTGGCCGGCCCTCGTGCTGCCGGCGGCACTTCGGGCGCTCCCCGGCTTCCGGCTGCCCGCCCTCGCGGCGCCGGCGATGGACGTGCCGCGGGTCGACCCGGGCGACCTGCGTCGCGCCGTGGCGCGGCTCGAACTGCCCCAGGTGACGATCGGCAAGCCGCCGGCGGGTCCTCCGGTCGTGCCGCTGCTGATCCTCGCTGCCGTCGGCGGGGCGTTCGTCGGCTGGTGGCTCGCAACGTCCACGACCACGTCGACGCGCGTCCGCTCCGCGGTCCGGCAGGTCCGGCTGCGGGCTGGACTGGAGCGCGCGGACGACCTGAACATGGAAGCCATGGGCGAGGACTTCTGGGCCGACGACCGCGACTGGGCGAGCGAGGCCGGCGAGGCAGCTGCGCTCGTGCCCGGACCCGACGAGGCCGCGACCGAACTGGAGCAGGCCGACGACGAGTGGCCCGGCAGCCCGAGCGTCGACGAGGAGGACCACTCGAGGGCCACTCGCTGAACCTCTCCCGCCGCTACCGTAACGAGCGCAGGGTCGCGGGGCCCGGCTGACGAACAGGGGAGGGAGGCTCGTGCGCGTCGCGATCGGACGGTGTGCGACACGGGATGGTGACGAGGTCGTCGCCATCCCGGACTCACGGGTCCACCTGCTGTCGGCGCTCCTGCCGCTCGCCGGCGTCGGCGCGGCGGCACGGTCGCTGCCGGACGTGCTGGCCGGCGGCGACGCCGAAGTCGATCGGATCGAGGCCGCCGTGCGCTGGGCGGAGGAGTCCGGCGTGGAGGCGGCGCCGGGCGGTCGCCCGCTCTGGTACGAACGCTCCGCGGTGGACCGGACCGGTCGCGACGGCACCTCCGGACCCCGCCTTCGCGCACCCATCACGCTCGCCAACGAGGTCCACTGCTTCGGCGACATCTTCCTGTCGCACCTGGGCAACAATCCCGTCCCGGAGCGGGTCGGGATCTTCAACAAGCTCACGGCCGACGTCGTCGGGCCGTGGGAGCCCATCGTGCGACCTCGCGTTCACGAGGGGAACATGGTCGGCGGTACGGAGCTGGCGATCGTGATCGGGCGCCGCGGCCGGTACTGGACCCCGGCGGAAGTCAGGGACGCGATCTTGGGCTACAGCGTCCTCAACGACGTGACGCTGCGGGGTCTTCACCCGCAGCTTGGACCCACCCTCAAGACCTTCGAGAGCTCCGCGCCGCTCGGGCCGTACCTGGTGCCGAGGCGGTACGTGGCGGACCCCCACGCCGTCGGCCTCAAGATGCGCCTGGACGGGCGTGAGATCCAGGACGGCAACACGCGGGACATGCGCTTCGACCTGTTCGACTCGGTCGCCGAGCTTTCCAAGTGGCACACCCTCAACCCGGGCGACGTCATCGCGACGGGCGACATCGGCTCGCGCGAGAACCTCCCGCCGGGGTCGGTGGTGGAGTGCGAGGTCGAGGGCGTGGGCGTCCTCGCGAATCCGGTGGTGATGGGCTGATATTCGGCCCGTGCCCGAACGCCCCGAAGATGACGACCGTGGCGCTCGCGGTCGCCCCTTTTCGTCCGACAGCCGTCCGTGCCGGACCTCCCGGGCGTCAGGCCCGCATGATCGCCAGTGACTCGGCCAGCCGTTCGACGGAGGCCTCGTTCATCGGTTCGAGCCAGACGATCGCGTGGTCGTAGCCGGCGGTCTCGAAGGCGGCCAGGCCGTCCGCGATCTGCTGCGTCGAGCCGGTCAACCACTTCGACGGATCGGCCGGCTCGCCGATGGCGTCGGGGTAGCGGACGTTGACCCCGACGGTGCGGCGGAGACTGGCGGGGTCGCGCCCGATCGCCAGGCAGGCGGCGTCCAGGTCGGCCATGCGCTGGAGCAGGACCGCGTCCTCGGGCCGCGCGTACCAGGCGCCGTTCCAGAGGTCGGCGTGGCGGGCGATCGCGCGCATCATCCGCGGGGTGCGGCCGGCGATCAGCAGCGGCACGTCGGCGCGCATCGGCGGGATGAGGACAGCGTCGCGGGCGTGGTGCCACTGGCCCTCGTAGGAGGCGCGGCCCGTGCGCAGGAGTTGCACAAGGATCTCCAGCGCCTCGTCGAAGCGACCCAGCCGGTGGTCCAGCGGGTAGCCGAAGGCATCGAACTCGGGGTCGTGCCAGCCGGCGCCGACGCCCAGGATCAGCCGGCCGCCGCTGACGTCGTCGAGCGCCGCGGTCATCTTGGCCAGCAGGGCCGGGTTCCGGAACCGCATCGCCAGCACGAGTGTGCCCAGCTCCACGCGGTCTGTGGCCTCGGCGAGGGCCGACAGGTACGTCCACGCTTCATGGATGCCGGCATCCGTCTTCTCGGGGTAGCGGTACAGCAGATGGTCGAAGATCCAGATCGAATCGAAGCCGGCGTTCTCTGCGGCGAGCGCGAAGGCGCGGGCCGTCGCGTAGGGCGGCGGGTCGCCGGTGGGCTGGTTGGACGTGGGCAGGGCGACGCCGATCTTCATCGGGTCATTGTGGCGGTCGCGCCCGCAGTGCGGGGAGGGCCAGCTCCGAGCTGTGCCAGATCTGACTCCAACGGACGACTGGCCGCGCGCTCGCTCGCGGTTTGGTGCCAGACCTGACGCATCCCGGCGATCGGTCGGCCGCCGCACGTCACCGGTGACCCAGCCGGCGATCCAGTCGTCGGGAGGATGCTGGGCTGATCGGCGCCGAGGCGGGCGGCGCTCGCGGCGCGGTTGACGGTCTGGCCGGAAATTCCGATAATTCGACTCGGAATTACCGCGCAACCCACGGGCGCGCCTGAGGCGCCCGTTCTCACCCCGGGAGAGGCATGACCGCAACCCGCGACCAGGTCACCGACCGCCGCCAGGAATACGCCTTCCACGACGACATCGTCTACCTCACCGAGACGAAGCGCGGCCTCACCCGCGAAACCGTGGAGGAGATCAGCGCGATCAAGGGCGAGCCCGACTGGATGCTCCAGTTCCGCCTGCGCTCGTACGACCACTTCGTTCGGCGGCCGATGCCCACGTGGGGCGGCGACCTCTCGCGCATCGACTTCGACCGGATCGTCTACTACCGCAAGCCCTCCGAGCGCGAGGAGAAGTCCTGGGACGACGTCCCGGAGCAGATCAAGGCCACGTTCGAGAAGCTGGGCATCCCCGAGGCGGAGCGCAAGTTCCTGGCCGGCGTCGGCGCCCAGTACGACTCCGAGGTGGTCTACCACTCGGTCCGCGAGGAACTCAGCAAGATCGGCGTGGTCTTCATGGGCACCGACCAGGCGCTCAAGGAGTACCCGGAGATCTTCCGCCAGCACTTCGGCACGGTCGTGCCGCCGGAGGACAACAAGTTCGCCGCGCTCAACAGCGCAGTCTGGTCCGGCGGCTCGTTCGTCTACGTGCCCAAGGGCGTCGAGGTGCCGCTGCCGCTCCAGGCCTACTTCCGCATCAACGGCGAGAACACGGGCCAGTTCGAGCGGACGCTGGTTGTCGTCGATGAACATGCCAAGGTTCACTATATTGAAGGCTGTACTGCGCCGATTTACGCGACCGATTCACTACATGCCGCGGTCGTTGAAGTAATTGCGCTGCCGGGTTCACAAGTCCGCTACACGACAATCCAGAACTGGAGCAACGACGTCTACAACCTCGTGACGAAGCGAGCCCACGCGCACGCGAACGCTACGGTCGAATGGATCGACGCCAATACCGGTTGCCTTGCGCCGGATTCGCTCGTACTCAAGAACAACGACGTTGTGCCGATCGCCGACCTCAACCCGGGCGAACATGTCTACTCGCTGAACCCGCAGTTTGAGATCGAGCGCAGCCTGGTAACGGCCAAGCAGACGAACGACCCGGCGCCCGTGTTCGACCTGGTGCTCCAGAACCATCGGCGGGTGCGCGCGACACCCAACCATCCGTTCCTCGTCGCGCGGAAGGTCGGCCGGACACGACGCCTCGGCTGGCTGCCGCTGGCCTCAATCGTGGATGGCGACGAGGTGGCGGTCGTGGGGCACTCGCCCGATCTGGGCGAGCCGCGGACCTTCGAGCGGTTGCTGCCGCGCTCCGGCTCTCGCAACTCCTTCCGCTGGCCGACGCACTCCTCCGACGACCTGATGTGGTTGCTCGGGTTCTTCCTGGGCGACGGGTACACCGAGCGGGGAGTCCGCGTGTACTTCGCGGTCCCGGAGGCCGATCCCGCTGCGGAGCGCGTCGTCGGGCTCGCGAAGACCCTGTTCGACGCGGACCTCAAGCGCGTTGGCCCGGTGGTCCTTCGCGCGAACTCGGCGAACTGGGTCGATTGGCTCCATGCCAATGAATTCAGCGGGAACGCCCACACGAAGCGGATCGCCGCATGGGTCTACCGGCTGCCGCACGCGCAGAAGCGCGCGCTGATCGATGGCTACATCGCCGCCGACGGCTACATGCGCGAGGGTCATCGGAACGTCTCCATCACAAGCGCGAACCGGGAGCTCCTTGAGGACGTCCGGCAGCTCGCGATCTCGGCTGGACTCAACCCACTCAAGATCTCGAAGTGGTCGCGCGTCGAGCGCAAGCCGCTCGGGAAGGAAGAGAAGGAGTACACCAGCTACTTCCTCTACTTCGGCGAGGGGACGCTCGATGCGCCAGTTCACTTCGTCCCGGTCGCGACGATCGAGTACGCCGGGGAACATCCAACCGTCGACATCGAGGTTGAGGGAACGGCGAATTTCATTGCCAACGGCATCTTCGTGCACAACTCCAAGCTCACCATGAAGTACCCGTCGATCTACCTGCGCGGCGAGAACGCGACGGCGGACATCATTTCCGTTGCCGTCGGCGGCCACGGCCAGCACCAGGACACGGGCGCCAAGGCGATCCACCTTGCGCCGAATACGCGCTCCCGGATCGTCAGCAAGTCCGTCTCCAGGGACGGCGGCCGGACCAGCTACCGCGGCCAGATCAAGGTGGCGCCCGGGGCGACCAACGCTGTGGCCAGCGTCCGCTGCGACGCGCTGATGCTCGACGACCAGAGCCGCAGCGACACCTATCCCTACATCGACATCCAGGAAGACGACACCACCCTCACGCACGAGGCGACCGTCGGCAAGATCAGCGCGGACCAGGTGTTCTACCTGATGAGCCGCGGCCTGACCGAGAACGAGGCGCAGAACCTCATCGTGCAGGGCTTCCTCGAGGTGTTCACCAAGGAACTCCCGATGGAGTACGCGATCGAGTTCAACCGCCTGGTGAAGCTGGAGATGGAGGGCTCGCTCGGGTGATCTCCGTGGCCGCAACGGTCGACATCGACCGGCCCGTCGCCGAGGTGTTCGGCTTCGTGGCCGACCCGGCCAACGAGTCCAGCTGGCACACCGACGTGGTCACCGCGCGGCTTGAACCGGCAGGGCCCGCCGGGCCTGGCAGGCAACTGCACGCGACGTTCCGTTCCATGGGCCGGACGTTCGCCGGCGTGGCCGACGTGGCCACGTTCGAGACCGACCGGCGCATCGTCTACCGCTTCCGCGGACGGACGATGGGCATGGAGCCGACGGTGTCCTACCTGTTCGAGCCGGCCGGCAACGGGACGACGTTCACCCGCCAGCTCGACGTGGTGCCCCACGGCCTGACCCGCATCGCCGCGCCACTGCTGCGCCTGATGATGAAGAAGAACAATCGGACGTTCGCTCGCAACCTGAAGCAGCGACTCGAAGCGCCGCGGTGACCATCGACGCCACGACGTCGGCGGCGCCCGGTGGGCACCGCCGATCGCGACCTGACCGCGCGCCGCGCCGATCTCCGCACGAGCTGACCTTCCAGCTTGACGAGGAACTGGTCCGTCGGCGGGCGGCCGACGAACCCGACTGGCTGGCTGCCGACCGGCTGGCCGCTCTCGACGCGGTTGCCGCCGCGGCAGTCGAGCCTAATGTCCTCTACACGATCTACCTCGACCTGCGCGCTGCCGACCTGGCCGATGTGCGGGCCTACGAGGCAACGGGCAGCGAGCCCGATGACGACGGCGGCAACCTGCCGGAGAAGGCCGCGGCCCTGGCCGAGTTCCGAGAGGATCGGTTCACGGCTCGCGCAACGGCCGGCGAGCCACGGGCCGCCGGCGTACGGATCGAGACGCTGGGGGCGATGCTTGCGCGTGATCCCGACGCCGCCCGCGCGCTGCTCGCCGCCGCGCCCGTTCTGCCGGCGAACGATCGCGTCTCGCAGCTGATCCGGGCGGGGTGGAACCAGGCCGTCGTGGTGGACGTGCCCGACGACGTCCGGCTCGACCAGCCGATCGTCGTCCGCTGGGCTGTCGGTGCGCCGGGCCATGCGCTGATCACGCGCACGTTCATTCGGCTCGGCCGTGGGGCGTCCGCGTCGGTCGTCGAGGAGATCGTCCCGTCGCCCGAAGCTGCCCCGGGAGCGCCCCAGGCCCTGCTGGCCGGCTCCACCGAGGTCATTCTCGGCCCCGAGTCGGAGCTGGTCTTCGCGTCGCTCCAGGAGGCGGGCGAGCGGCAGGTGGTCTTCCAGCAGCGTGTCGCCGCCATCGGCGAGGGCGCCAGCATGACCTGGGCCCTGGGCCAGCTCGGTTCGCGGCTGGTCCGTGGCCGGGTTGACAACCGGCTGGAAGGCGATCGGGCCAGCGTCGAGCAGGTGGAGATCGTCTTCGGCTCGGACGACCAGCTGTTCGACCTCACGTCGTACACCGTCCACCAGGGGCGTGACGCCACCAGCAACCTCCTCTCGAAGGCCGTGCTCCAGGACCGGGCGCGCACGTTCCTCAAGGGCCTGGTCACCATCGAGAAGAGCGGCGTCGGAACCGACAGCTTCCTGGGCGAATACGGCATGAACCTGTCCAGGCAGGCCCGCGCCGTGGCGATCCCCAGCCTCGAGATCGACCAGCCGGACTGCCGGCGCGTCGCCCACTCCTCGTCGGTGGGCCCGATCGACGAGGCGCAGCTCTTCTACCTCGAGAGCCGCGGCATCCCGCCCGGCGAGGCCCGCAAGTTCATCGTGCTCGGGTTCCTGGAGCCGGTGGTGGCGCGCATCCCGCTCGAGTCAGCCCGGGAGCGTCTGCGCGAGCTGCTCGAGGCGAAGTGGGACGCCGCGCATCCTGCCGAGGAGTCGGTCGCCTGACCGGCGGTCCACTCCCCTTCAAGGCCGGTGCGCTCGGCGTGCCAGGGAGCAACCGGGCAACCGGATCGCGCCATTTCGGTGCACCGGGCGTGCCACGATCGCGCCGGGGTGGCCGATTGGTTGGTCGGATGTTCCAGGCCCGGGTCCGCGCGCGGGCCGGTTGCCGCTTGGAACCGATGCCGCACCATCGCCGGGCATCAGCAGGGTGACTCGCCGCATCGCCCTCATGCCCCTGCGCGATGTGCCGGAGGGGACCATGAAGATGGCCTGGGTCGATGGCGTCGACCAGGTCCTGGTCGTCAACCTCCATGGGAGCCTGCGCGTCGTCCAGGGCGTCTGCAGCCACGAGTACTTCGAGCTGGACAAGGGCTTCCTGACCGGCGATACCCTCACCTGCGCACTGCACCTGTCGCGTTTCGATCTCGAGAGCGGGGAGCCCCTGGACCCGCCGGCGGACGAGCCGCTGGAGGTCTACCCCGTGTCCGTCGAGGACGGGCAGGTGATCATCGAGTATCCGGACTGAGGCACGGTCGCGCCGGTCCGAGCGCGGCCGCCGGGTCGCCGGCGCAGGCAGGGGAGGACGCTTCGAGGCGCGGTATGCAACTACTCATGGCGGTGCTGGCCGACCGGAGCGACCTGGTCGAGGGCAGGGCCAGCCTGATCGGGATCTTCCAGTCGGTCGTCGCGTCATCGTTCCCGACGGAGCTCCACGGCGTCCTCGCGATCCGCGTGGCGATGGACGCCGACGAGGCGGAGTGGGTCGAGGTCAGTGCCGCGCTCCGCCGCGACGGGGCGGACCTGGGCGAGCTGTCCCTGTCGGCGTTCGTCCCGCCGGCGACGCCCGCGCAGCCGCTGCGCGGGATCGACGTGACCGTTGATCTCGAGGGCACCGAGCTGCCGGAGCCGGGCCTGTACACGTTCGAGGCCGCGGTCGATGGAAGGCCGATCGCCACGGTGCCGCTCTCGGTGCTGAGCCTGGGGCCGGGCGCGCGAGCATGAGCACGGCCGGGTAGCGAGGCCGCAGCGGTGCCGATGGCGGCTGCTGGTGCATGTTCTACCGCCTCGGCTCCAGCGGCTTCGGGACGTGGAACGCGACCGCGAACCACGACGCCCTCGGCGCGATCGCCGACGACGAGCCTGCCCCCCGGGCTGCTGGCCGATGTCGACGGTCGGGCCGTCGGCTGATGCGGCCTCGGGCCGCGCGGACGCAAGGTGACCGCGTGCCGCCGCCGACCGCTGGACGCCGGCCCCGCGCGAGTTTCGCAATGGTTTCGGCAGCGGCTGCCCGTTCGCGGTTTCTGGCCCCACCCCGTGCACTGCTCCGCGCCAACTCGGGATTCTCGACCGCCGGGAAGACATCAGATTTCGCAATGCCTGCGAATATCGTCAGAGATGAGGCGGTCAGGATTGCGGGCGACCACGGCGGGACGGCGATTCGGACCGTCGGTGCTGAATAGCATGCGAAAGCAGTCGGCTGGCCCCGGATCGAGCGGCTGACGTCGCGACGACGACCATCCAGGGCCGCCCGCAGCAGCGCCGGCGTCAGGGGGCCGGCGGCGCCAGGACGAGCGTCGACACCGCGCCCGACCGGATGGCGCCCGGGCTGAACCGGAGCTGGATCGTCTCGCCCGCCAGCCACTCGTCGACCAGGTCGCCGTAGTGGCGGTCGAACGGGTTGCCCGCGTTGCCGGTCGTGATCATGACGCGGGCCTCGTCGAGCCGCCCCAGGTCCACCACCTGGCGGAAGCTCGGCAGGTTCGTGACTGCGAACACCTCTCGGAACGGGACGGGCACGTATTCGGGTTCGGCCGGGTCCGGATAGGCGCGCCGGAAGCGGTAGTAGGCGGCGTTGAGGGCCCCGGCCGCTCCTGGCGCCGGGTAGGGCCCCGCGTTGAAGTACCACTCCAGCGGCCCGATCCCGCTGGTGCCGAGGCTGCCCTCCTGGAAGGTCGCCGTGTGCATGCGGCCCCACGTCCAGCGGTGCGGGGCGCCGAAGGCGTCGCGCAGCTCCGAGGCCGCCCGGTCCAGCGAGGCGGCGATCACCGCCGGCGCGGTCTCGCGGGTGGGCGTGGCCGGCTCGTCCCGCCACGCGTCGTCGGGGTGCGCCAAAAAGTCGATCAATGCCTGCCAGGACATCGTGGTTCCGACGTAGTCGCGCGCGAGATCGAGGCCAAGGCGACCGTCGAAGGCGTCGCGCAGCAGGCGGTACTCCGCGGCCATGTACGCGGCGCAGCCGCGGCTCTCGATCGGACACCTGCCGTCCCATGCCCGGATCCGCTCCAGGAGCAGCCGGCCGTCGTCGGTCTGTGGCTCGGCTCGCGCCAGGCCCGCGACCACCAGCGGCGCACGCAGCACGGCGCTGTCGACCTGGATCGTCGCCATCTCGTCCACGGAGATTCCGTCGTCGGCGAGACCTGCCGCCAGGAGGTCGAGCGCGCGTTGCGCCCGGTAGCCCGGATCGACCTCCCGCCCCAGGAAGGGCCAGCCGGCACCGGGTTCCGTAATGGCATTGTTCGCGGTCACGATGAGGCCCTCCGGCGGGTCGAAGAGCGTCGGCAGGTCCTCGAACCGGACCAGGCCCGACCACTCGTGGTCCCCGTCGGCCCCGGGCACCGGGCGGTCACCGCGGTCGCCGGCCGCCCGGATCGGAATCGCACCGGGCAACTGATAGCCGATGTGACCGTTGGCGTCCGCGTACACGAAGTTCTGGGACGGCCCGCCGAAGATCGACAGCGCCGCCCGGAAGTCATCCCAGTCCGACGCCGTGTTGACGCGGAAGATGGCCTCGACGGTGCGGTCCACGGACTCGATCGCGGGCCAGCGGAGTGCGATGGCGACCGGAGCGTCGCGGAGGCGGTGCTCCACGTCGTTGAGCACGGGGCCGTGGACGGTGGAGCGGACGGTCAGCACGTCGTCGGGGGCGCCGGCCACCCGGATCCGCTCTTCGCGCGTCTCGAACGGCCGCGACTCACCTTTGAAGAGGTAGCGCCCGGGATCGGCGGGGTCGATCGTCTCGAGGTACAGGTCCTGGACGTCCGGGTTCGCGTTGGTGGCACCCCACGCGATCCGGGCGTTGTGGCCCAGCACGACCGCCGGGACGCCCGGGAAGGAGACTCCGGCCACGTTGAACGGGCAGGCCGCGGTCACCGCCCGGCAGTGCAGCCCGTTCAGGAACCAGATCGAGGGCATCATGGCCGCGAGATGCGGGTCGTTGGCGAGCATGGCATCACCCGTGGCTGAGCGGGACGGCGCGACCACCCAGCTGTTCGAGCCGATGCCGTGCCCGGCCCCCAGACCGCCTGCCGCGTCGAGACCGGCCGCCGCCGATGGCCCGGAAGCCGCTGCCAGGAGGCCGATGAGGCCCGCCTGCTCCTCCGCCGACCACTCGATGACGGACGCAGCGGGGGCTGGAGCCGGCGATCTGGGCAGGCGGACCCCGCCCGTCGCGGGCCCTGAGGCCACGATGACCGGCGACCCGCCCGGTGCCTCCGGCAGCAGTCGGTCGGTCAGGGCCGGATCGCCCAGCCGCGCGTCCGCGAGCAGGCGGAACACCTCGCTCTCGAAGTTGCCCGACAGATTCCAGGCCTGGACCTTGCTCCATGTCATCGAGTCGAGCGGAGTCCACCGTTCCGGCCGGTAGCCGCCCGGCCCGTCGCCGCTTCGCAGGCCGGCCACGACGAAGGCGAGTCCCAGCAACCCGCCGCGCGTGTCGAGGTAGGCATTGACGCCCTCGGCGTAGGCGTCGAGGGCGGCCCGCACATCGGCGGGCATCGCGGCGAGGTTGCGCTCGGCCGCGGCCCGCCAGCCGAGGGTCCGGATGAAGCGGTCCGTGCGCAGCTGCGTCGGCCCGAACAGCTCCGAGAGGCGGCCGTACGAGACGTGCCGCCAGACCTCCATCTGCCAGAGTCGTTCCTGGGCGTGGACGTAGCCCTGAGCGAGGAACAGGTTGTGCGGGGTGTCGGCGGTGATGTGGACCACGCCGTTCACGTCGCGGACCACCTCGACGGGGGCACCGAGGCCCGCGACCTCGATCCGCCCGGCGACCTGCGGCAGTGCGCGGCCCGTCAGGAAGGCAACCGCGCCGATGCCCGAGCCCACGACGACCAGGACGACGAGCAGCAGGCCAAGCCCGAGGCGGCGCAGGAAGCGGCGCACGGTCCGCGTGCCTCAGCGCGGCAGCACGGTGCCGAGACCGGCAGCAGCGGCGCCCCGGAGGATCGCGTGGGCGAAGATCAGGTCCGCGATGCCCACGCCCAGGTGGGTCACGACCACCCGTCCCGGAGGCCGCGGCGTGCCGTCGCGCAGGACCTCGCCCAGGGTGGTGGCCGGGTCCGGGTAATCGTCGAACAGCCCGGCGTCCCGATTGGCCACCAGCTGGCCCCGCTCGTCCACGACGAAGAGTGCCGCCCCGCGCGCGACCGCGGCCGAGACGGAGGTGGCGTAGTCCACCGCCACGACGAGCGCGCCCGGCGCGATCCAGTCGGGCGGGACGGTCTGCCGCACGGGCCCGAACGACACGGCCGTGATGACGACATCCGCGCGATCGATCGCCTCGCGGGCGGAGGACGCGGCCCGGACATCGGCGATTCCGTGCCCGCGCGCCGCAGCGGCCAGGCGCTCCACGCGCTCGGGATGGCGGTCGTACAGGGTGAGTTCCGCGCCCGGGAGCAGGTGCGCAATGATCGGGAGGTGGCTGTGGCCCTGCACGCCGGCCCCGGTCAGCGCGACGCGCGGCTGCCGCCCCGTGACCACCGGCGCGAACGCGCGGATCGCCACGCCACTCACCGCTGCCGTGCGGTGCGCCGTGAGCGGGCCGCCGTCGAGGATGGCCACCGGGACACCGGTCGTGGGATCGTTGAGGAGCACGAGGGCGTGCAACGTCCGGATGCCGAGCGAGTTGTTGGTGGGGAAGCCCGCGATCCACTTCATTCCGAGCAGGTCGGCGGTTCCCGCGGAGTCGCGCAGGTGCGCGGGCATCGCGTGCGCAAACGATGCGGGCGGGCGCGGATGCACCGCGATCTTCGGCGGCAGTTCGGCTTCGCCGAGCAGCGCCAGCATCGCGCGCGCGGCCAGCTCGATCCGCGCCGCAACCGGGGGGATCGCGGCCTCCACATTGGCGGCGGTCAGGTACCGCAGGGGCGGCACATCCGGTTGGTCTGGCATCGCGCCCGAGTCTACGACCCCGAACGCACTGCCCCGGCCCGGCCGGTAGCATGGCGGCGCGTGGAGCCCGCCGGCGCGTGCCTGCCGATGCCTGCGCCCTGAGGCCGCCCGTGACCATCGCCGATCCGAAACAGAGTCTCGAGAACCTGAAACTGGAGCGCGACGCGATCGTGCTCTACGACGCCCTGGCCGCGATCGAGCGCGACGTGCGGCGCAAGGCCGCGTTCGCGACGATCGCCGGCAACGAGCGGCGCCACGCCGACATCTGGGCGAAGCGCCTGGAGGCCGAGGGCCATACCGTCCCGCCGCCCGGCCCTCCGCGGGTGCGGGTCCGCTTCATCATCCTTCTCGCGAGGCTGTTCGGGACGCGGCGCGTGGCGGACCTGGTCCGCGCCCTGGAGGGCGACGAGGAAGCCCTCTACAACGCCCAGCAGTCGCCCGAGGTGGCCGCCATCGCGGCCGACGAACGCGAGCACGCAGAGATCTGGAACGCGATCAGCACGGGCGCGAAGGCCGGCGCGCGCGCTCAGGCCGCGCCCGGGGCCGGCGTTGAGCATCCGCGCGAAACCGCGAGCCGCGAGCGGTGGCACCGGACCGGCGGTCAGTCGGGGACGCTTCGGGCAACCATCTTCGGGGTCAGCGACGGCCTGGTGAGCAATCTCTCCCTGGTGATGGGCGTGGTCGGCGCCGCGGAGTCCAACGCGAGCTTCATCCTGCTCGCGGGCGTCGCCGGGCTGTTGTCGGGCGCGTTCAGCATGGCCGCGGGCGAATACGTCTCGATGCAGTCGCAGCGCGAGCTCTTCGAGCGGCAGATCGCCCTGGAGCGCGCCGAGCTTGAGGCAGCGCCCGAAGAGGAGGAGGCCGAACTCGCCGGCATCTACCGGACCAAGGGCTTCACCGACGAGGAGGCCAGGGTCATCGCCCATCGCCTGTTCCAGGATCCGGACACCGCGCTCGACACCCTGATCCGCGAGGAACTCGGCCTCGATCCCGGTGAGCTCGGCTCGCCCTGGGGTGCCGCGATCGGCTCGTTCCTCGCGTTCGCGGCCGGTGCCCTGGTGCCGGTCCTCCCGTACGTGTTCGCGGGCGGCCAGGTGCCCTTCCTGCTCAGCCTCGGCCTCAGCCTGGTCGCGCTGTGCGCGGTCGGCGCCGCCGTCAGCCTGCTGACCGGTCGGGGATTCCTGTACGGCGGGGCCCGCCAGGTGCTCATCGGCGCCGCGGCGGCTGCGGTGACCTACGCGGTCGGTCGCCTGATCGGCGTCGCGGTGGCATGACGTGACCCCCCGGCAGCGCGTCGCGCGACCGAAACCGCGCCGGGCCGTGGGACGTAGCAGTTGACGGGCGGACGCGGGTCCAGCGCTGACGAGGTCGCCCTCGTCAGGTCGGTCGCAGCCGGATCGCAGGACGCGCTGGCCGCTCTGTATGACCGTCATGTCGACGCCGTATTCGCGGCGTCCTGGCGGTTGACGAGCGATCGCGGGACGACGGAAGAGGTCGTGCAGGAGACGTTTCTCGCGCTCTGGAACCGCGCCGAGCTGTTCGACCCGGCGGCGGGGTCGCTGGCCGCATGGCTCCACACGATCGCCCGCAACCGCACCGTGGATCGCCTGCGAGCCATGGGGCGGCGCCCGAACCTCGTGCCGATCTCGTCGGTGCGCCAGGAGGACGAGGTCGAAAGCGCCGCGTTCGAGCGCATGGCCGCGATGGGTCGTGTCGTCGGAGGTGCGGACCTGGGGCCCGGACCGGAGCTCGCGCTCGACGCCCTCGAGGTCCGGCTCGCGATCAGCGATGCGCTGAGGGGCATGCCCGACGTGGAGCGGACGGTCATCCTGCTTGCATACCGCGAAGACCTCACGCAGTCCGAGATCTCGGCGC